>JAQUPB010000034.1 GCA_029004185.1 Bacteroidales bacterium
GGGTTATCAATTGATAACTGCAATTGCACTGGCTTATCTTTTAAAATTAAACAAACCGATAGTTATTGTTGCAGCTAATATAAGCATAGCTCCGATGATGCCGGTTATTATTTATCTCAGCTATATCACAGGCGGTATTTTTCTCGGAAACAAATCCGGCGGTGTTCTTTCTGTTTCCGATACAACTTTTGATTTTGTAAAGAACAACATTATTCAGTATGTTGCCGGGAGTATCATTTTCGGTTTAATATTATCAGTTACTCTGGGATTATTAGTATTTTTGTTACTTAAATTTTTCAGGAAAACAGGCAAGAAATAAATAATTAATATGTCCGGCTTTTTTATTTTTATTTATACTTTCTTTAAAAATCACAAAAAAATACTTTTATTGTTTTTGCTGATTATTCTTGCCGTATCTTTTTATTTTGTTTCAAAAATAAAACTCGAAGAAGACATCTCGAAAGCCAGATCCGGCAGTAGCGACAAATTAAATCTCGTATTAAAACAATCAAAACTTACCGACAAAATAATTATTAATGTTTCATTAACTGATTCAAATGAAATATCAGACCCCGACAAACTGATTTCTTTTGCAAATGATCTTGTTGACTCTCTCAACACCAAAGAAATTAAACCTTTTATTGCAGACATTACTTATAAAATAGATGACAGCCTGATGGCTGATGTATTTGATTTGTTCTTCGCCAATTTGCCGGTATTCCTTGATGATAAAGATTACAAAGTAATTGACAGCATCGTTTCTTCGCCAAGTATAGAGAGGTCGTTGGAAAAAAACTATAATTCATTATTGTCGCCGGCAGGATTTACGTTAAAGAAATTTATAATGCGCGATCCTGTTGGAATCAGCTCTTTGGCATTTAAGAAATTAAAACAATTACAATTCGATGATAATTACGAAATACAGAACGGGTACATTTTTACAAAAGATAAAAAACACTTGTTGCTGTTTATAAATCCCGCATTTCCTTCAAACAAAACTTCCGAGAATACGATTTTCATAAACAATTTAGATAAAATCATAAATGCTATTTCCGTTAAAAACAACAATACCGTAAAAGCCGAATACTTCGGGGCAGTTGCTGTTGCTGCTGGTAATGCCCGGCAAATAAAGAATGACGTTATGTTTACGGTTATTCTTTCTTTATTAATAATACTGATCTTTGTCGGATGGTACTTTAGAAGTGCAACCATTCCTTTTATAAGCTTTCTGCCTGCTGTATTCGGAGGAGCTGTTGCATTAGCGCTTTTATTTATATTAAGAACCAACATCTCTGTTATTGCACTTGCAATTGGTTCTGTTTTACTCGGAATTATTGTTGATTATGCTCTTTATATATTCACTCTTTACAAAACAAAAGGTTCATTTAAAGAAGTTCTTAAAGACATGAGTATTACAATTGCTCTTTGTTCAATAACCACTGCAACTGCATTTTTCAGCCTGCTTTTTGTAAAGTCTGAAGTTTTAAAAGATCTGGGGTTATTTGCGGGATTCAGCATTTTGGGTGCGGCAATTTTTTCACTTATCGTTTTGCCTCATACAATTAAACCGAAAAATAAACTGGCTAATAATCTTCAACGAAATACATTTATTGATAAATTTTCGAATTATAGTTTTGAATCAAACCGTTTGCTGATAGCATTAATAGTAATTATTTCTGTCTTTTCCCTTTTCTTTTCCAATAAGGTTGCATTTGAAACAGATATGTACAAAATGAATTTTGTTTCAGAAAAATTAAACACAGCAGAAAAAAATATTAACAGAATAAATAAAGTTTCTCTTAAATCCATATATATTGTTACAACCGGCAGGAGCCTTAATGAAGCCCTGGAAAACAACGAAAAAACCACAGCAGTCCTTAATGATTTGAAAAATAAAAACATTATTACAAAATACTCTTCCCCCGCTTCAATATTGATAAGTGATTCCATTCAAAAAGAAAGAATAAAAAGATGGAATGATTACTGGACTCCCGGTAAAAAGAACATATTGAAAAAAAATCTGCTCTTAACAAGCATCAAATATGGATTTAAAGAAGATGCCTTTAATGAATTCTACTCTTTTCTTGACAAAGAATTCAAACCTACCGACAGCAGCGTAAACAACAAAATAGAGAATTTGTTTTTTAATGACAGGATTATCAGAAATAAAGATTTAACAATGGTTGTTTCGTTATTGAAAGCTGATGACAAATACAGAGGCAAAGTTTTTTCTTTATTTTCCGGAGTTGACAATGTTCTGATTTTTGATAAACAGAAAATAACTTCGGGTTTTGTTGAAAATATTAAAACGGATTTTGAATTGCTGGTTAACTTATGCCTGATATTTGTAACATTGGTTCTCATTATTGCTTTCGGTAGAATAGAATTAGGACTTATTGCCGCATTGCCAATGTTTATCAGCTGGTCGTGGACTCTCGGCATAATGGCAATATTCGGACTCAAGTTCAATATTTTTAATATAATAATTTCAACTTTTGTTTTTGGCCTCGGTGTTGATTACAGCATCCTTATGATTCGCGGTTTGTTGATGGAATACAAATACGGGCAAAAAGAGTTGCCTTCCTATAAAACATCAATTTTCCTATCTGTATTCACAACAATTGTCGGAGTTGGTGTTTTAATTTTTGCCGTTCATCCCGCGCTGAACTCGATTGCATTAATTTCTATCATAGGGTTGCTCTCAGTTGTAATTGTTTCTTATACCATTGAGCCGGTAATTTTTTATTTTCTGACAAAAGTAAAATCAAAGAAAAGAGTTGTTCCAATGTCTTTTTCCGATTTTATTTTTTCAACAATGGCATTCTCGATTTTCTTTGGCGGTTGCTTTTTGATGAACATTGTGTTGCCTTTCGTATTTATGCTTCCGGTTAAAAAGAAGAACAAAAAATTAATAATGCATTATTTATTGATGGGTCTTTGTTGGTTCGAAATTCATGCAATGTTCAATGTAAAAAAGAGATTAGTTGATTTCAGAAAAGAGGAATTCAAAAAACCTTCGTTGATAATTGCAAATCATCAGTCTCATATCGACCTGCTGATTATATTAATGCTGAACCCAAAGATAATTGTCGTTACTAATAATTGGGTTTGGAATAATCCGGTGTATAGCCTGGTTATCAGGTTTCTTGATTTTTATCCCATAAATGACGGACATGATGATTTAATGGAACGATTAAAAAATAAAGTAGAAGAAGGATATTCTATTCTGGTTTTTCCCGAAGGCAGTCGTTCGGATGATATGAAAATAAAGCGTTTTCACAAGGGTGCATTTTTAATTGCAGAAAAACTTAAGCTCGATGTTTGTCCGATTCTGTTTCATGGCATCGGCGAATGCATGACCAAAGGTGAAAATTTCCTTAAGAACGGAACTATTACAATGAAATTCCTGAAAAGAATCCGCCATGATGATTTGAATTATGAAAGCGATTATTCACAAAGAACAAAATCAATCTTGAAATTGTTAAGAAGTGAATACGGCAAAATGATTGATGAGTACGCAACACCGCGTTATTACAAAAATAAGCTGATTAAAAACTACATCTATAAAGGACCTGTGCTGGAATGGTATTTAAAAGTAAAATTAAGATTAGAAAATAATTATGAAATGTTCAATAAATTTGTTCCGAAACAAGCCGATATAATGGACATTGGTTGCGGATATGGTTTCGTGTCATATATGTTAAATTTTGTTTCCGAAAAAAGAAAAATTACGGGAATTGATTACGACAATGATAAAATAACCCTTGCAAATAATTGCGTCTCAAAAAATGATAAAGTGAATTTTGTTTGCGCTGATGCTCTGGAATACGATTACACGAATAAAGACGTGTTCATTATCAGCGATGTTTTACACTATCTTGAATATGAACAGCAGAAAAAATTAATCGGAAAATGTATAGAAAAATTAAATGAAAACGGAATAATAATTATAAGGGATGGCGATAAAAATTTAAAACAGCGGCATTGGCTGACTCTTTACACTGAATTCTTTTCAACTAATTCCGGGTTTAATAAAAAAATCGTGAAGAAATTAAACTTCACTTCCGGGGAAGAAATTAATAAGATTATTTCAAAATATAATTCTAACCTGCAATTACAGATTATTGACGATAAACGATTATCTTCGAACATATTTTTTATAATACAATAAATAAACAGGTTCATAAATGGCCAAGTACGATGTAATAATTATCGGGAGCGGATTAGGCGGATTGCTTTGCGGAAATATTCTCAGCAAAGAAGGATATAGTGTTTGTGTTATTGAAAAAAATCAAAAGCTCGGCGGTTGTTTGCAGACTTTTGTCAGGGACAAATGCATTTTCAGCACAGGATTGAATTACACAGAAGGTCTGGCGGAAGGACAAATATTAAACAGATATTTTAAATATTTCGGTTTGATGGATGAACTTAAACTGAAGAGACTTGATGTTGACGGATTCGAAATAATAACCTTTCATGGCAAAGAATACAAACATGCTCAGGGCGACAATAATTTCGTTGAAAAATTATCGGCAGAATTTCCTCAGGAAAGGCAGGCGATTCAAAATTATATTGATAAAATAAAAAATATCTGTCACCAGTTTCCCCTTTATAATCTTGATACGAATAATTTGAATGTTGATTATTCCGGCATATTCAGCGAAAGCGCATTTGATTATATAAAATCCATCACAAAAAATAAAATCCTTCAAAATGTTTTGGCCGGAAATAATTTACTTTATGCCGGAGTTCCCGATAAAACACCCTTATATCTTCATTCTTTAATCACGTACTCATATATTTCCAGCTCTTGGCGGCTTATTGACGGCAGTTATCAGGTTGTGAAAATACTGGAAAAATCAATAAAGAAAAATGGAGGCACCGTATTAAGAAACAGTGAAGTTAAAAAACTTGTTTTCGAAAACGACATTCTGAAATATGCCGAGCTTGCAAATTCAGAAAAAATAGAGGCAAAACATTTTATTTCGAATATTCATCCCGCGAATACCATAAAAATGTTCGAAAAGCATAAATTCACCAAAGCATTTATAAACAGAATTAATTCACTTGATAATACAATTCCTGTTTTTTCAGTTTACATCGTTTTGAAAGAAAACACATTTGAATATCAAAACTACAATCATTATTATTACGATAACGATACCGTGTGGACTACATCTTCGTATTCAGAAAAAAAATGGCCTCAGAGCTATTTGCTTTATACGCCAGCTACATCAAAATCCGATAAATTTGCAGATTGTATAATTGCAATGACGTATATGAAATATGATGAATTAAAGAAATGGGAAAACACAACTGTTGAGTGCAGAGGGGAAGAATACAAAGAGTTTAAAAGAAAAAAAGCAGAAATATTTTTAAATCTTATTGAAAAAAAGTTTCCTGATATCAGGTCAAAAATAAAAAATATTTATACTTCCACCCCATTGACATATCGTGATTACACAGGCACACCCGAAGGTTCATCATATGGAATTTTAAAAGATTTTAACAACCCTTACAGGACGCTCATTACTCCGAAAACAAAAATTCCGAATTTATTTTTTACGGGACAGAACCTTAATATTCATGGAATATTAGGAGTGACCATCGGGGCTGTTATGACCTGCGGCGAACTGGTAGGATTAAATTATATTGTTGATAAAGTTAAGAACTCATAAAAAAAATTATGTACGACATTTTAATAGTTGGCGGTGGTTTGGGAGGATTACTCAGCGGTTATGTTCTGAGTAAAGAAGGATATAAAGTCTGTATTGTTGAAAAAAACCATCAGCTTGGAGGATGCCTGCAAACATTTGTCAGGGATAAATGTGTGTTCGACACGGGCATGCATTATGTAGGCTCCATGGCGGAAGGTCAGATTTTATGGCGTTTTTTCAAATATTTTGACTTAATTGATAAGGTAAAATTTAAAAAACTTGATGAAGACGGATTTGATATTATCAATATCGGAGAAAAAGATTATAAATACGCTCAGGGATATGATAATTTTAAAGAAACAATGCTTCGGAATTTTCCGGATGAAAATGAAGCTCTCACCAATTACATAAACAAATTAAAAGAAATAAAGAATTCATTTAATAACTATTCGAGCAGTCGCCTAGATTTAAACACATCCAGTATACAATATTTCGGAATAAATACTTTCGATTATCTGAAATCTATTACTAACAACACGAGATTACAGAATGTTCTTGCCGGCTTAAATGCTTTATATGCCGGAAAACCTGAAAGCAATCCATTATATGTGCATGCTATAATAAACAACTCTTTTATTGAAAGTGCATGGAGATTGATTGATGGCGGCGAGCAAATCACAAATCATCTTGCCGATTCAATCAAAGCAAATGGAGGGACTATATTAAAAAGAAGCGAAGTCAAAAGATTTGTAATGAATCAAAGTGATGAATTAATTGAAAAAGTTGAACTAAAAAATGGAGAACAAATCGAAGCAAAAAAATTCATTTCAAATGTTCATCCGGTTAAAACTTTTGAAATGGTTAAATCCAATCGCATTAAAAAAGCATATATAAACCGGATAAACTCGATAGAACATTCAATATCCATATTTTCAATTTACATTGTTTTTAAAGAAAATTCATTTAAATATTTCAATTATAATTACTATCATTATAAAGGCGAGGATTCATGGGGAGTTCGTGCATATGATGCATCAAAATGGCCCGAAGGATATATGGCATATACTCCTGCCACAAGCAAATCGGATGTTTATGCCGACAGCATGATAGTAATGACATACATGAAATACGATGAATTAAAACAATGGGAAAATACTACTGTCGAAAAAAGAGGAGAAGAATATCTTGAATTTAAAAGAAAAAAAGCAGAACAATTGCTTAATCTGATGGAAGAAAGATTTCCAAATCTCAGAAGTCATATAAAAGCATATTATACTTCAACGCCGTTAACATACAGAGATTATGTGGGAACGATTAATGGTTCCATATATGGCATTTTAAAAGACAGCAGCAATCCTTTTAAAACTTTAATATTTCCAAGAACAAAAATCCCAAACTTATTACTTACAGGTCAGAATATTAATATGCATGGGTTGCTGGGAGTTTCTATGGGCGCCTTTATGACATGCGGGGAACTGGTTGGGTTAAAATATCTTTTCGGAAAAATTAATAATTAAAAGTATTTAAAGTTAAAAATCAGCCACAGATTCACAGATTTAATTATTTTTATATTTTTGATAATCTGTGAATCTGTGGCATATTTTTTTTATTTTTGATCCCGAGGCAGAGCCTCGAAGAATTCTTTTGATTAAATTTCCCGAAAATGAAAAACACAATTAAGTCGTTGATTTTATTTGCTGCAATTGCTTTTTTAAGCTTATCAGCAATTTCTGTTAAAGCTCAGGCTTTCGAAAAAAAGAATTTTGTTTTAAGTACAGGATTGGGGTTTGAATCTATTTGGGATTATGATTACGGATTTTATTCCGGAGCAGCATCCTTATGGCCCACAATTTATTTAAATGGCGAACAGGGAATCATTGACATAAAAAAAGTTGGAGTTATATCTGCCGGAGGAGAAACCGCTTTCAGGCATGTGTCATTATCATATATTGATACCAAATGGGACGAATTTTACATTGGTACCCGCGGAACATTTCATCTGTCTTTATTAAAAGTAAAAAACCTTGACGTATATGGCGGATTGTCAATAGGTATAAGATTTTATTCGGAACCGAAATGGGTTAAAGGATATTATAAGGAAACCGAAACACGTACTTCACCTTATTACGGAATATTTGTCGGAGGCAGATATTACTTCAATAAGAACTTTGGTGTATTCAGCGAATTGGGATACGAAATAACTTTCATTAAGTTCGGTTTCGTTTTTAAATTTTAAAAACAACTCTATTTTTTACTAAACTTCATAATGTTTAAAAGAAAAATATTAAAAAGTATACTTATTGGTATTGGGTTGGCAATTGCCATTTTAATAATTGCTTTCCTGATTTATTTTAAAATAGCTGTTACAATTACCCCTCCCGTTCCTGATAATCTTGCCGCATTAAGTTTAAAAAGAATAAAAGCCGACAATAATTTTTATACCTGTAAAAACAGCTGGTTAAGAAAAAACAAATCGGAATTATGGGAAATGTATGTTGAAGGCAAGCCATTTGAAATAGGAGTAATTAACGGACTATTAGCAAAAGATTTAATATACGAACAGGAAAAAGCGTTTACCAACGAAATTAAAAAAATAATTCCTTCCGGTTTTTATCGCGGTTTGTTGAAATACTTTGTAGCATGGTTTAACAGGGATATTGATAAATATATTGCCAAAGAATATAAGCTTGAAATATTCGGAGTTTCCAAATCTGCTTCAGCTAAGTTTTCAAACGTGGGTCCTGCTTATCAGCGAATACTGAATTATCATGCCGCACATGACATCGGACATGCAATGCAAAACATGCATATGGTTGGCTGCACGTCTTTTGCAGCATGGGGATCTTACACAGATGACAGCAGTATGATTGTGGGAAGAAATTTTGATTTCTATGCCGGCGATGATTTTGCAAAAAACAAAATTGTTTGCTTTTACAATCCCGATAAAGGTTATAAATTTATGTTTGTTTCCTGGGGCGGAATGATCGGTGTTGTTTCAGGTATGAATGAAAAAGGATTAACGGTAACTTTAAATTCCGCAAATTCAGAGATTCCTTACACCGCTGCCACGCCAATATCAATAGTTGCAAGAGAGATTCTCCAGTATGCGAAAAATATCAAAGAGGCTTACCTTATTGCAAAAAAACACAAGACATTTGTTTCCGAATCAATTTTAATCGGCTCAGCCGAAGATAAGAAAACGGCTGTCATAGAAAAATCAACAAACAAAATTGATTTATTTTATTCGAAAAAAGAATATCTTATATGCACAAATCATTTTCAGGGTGATGCATTCAAAACAGACAAACTGAATACAGAAAACATCAAATACAGTTCTTCGGAATACAGGTATAAGAGAGTTGATGAACTTATAAATAAATATAAAAAGATAAACTATGAAACGGCAGCAGAAATATTAAGAAATCAAAACGGAATAAATAATAAAAACATAGGATTGGGAAACGAGAAAGCGATAAACCAATTAATAGCACATCATTCCATAATATTTGACCCCATGAAATTAATCGTATGGGTTTCGTCAAATCCATATCAATTGGGCGAATACGTTGCATACGATTTTAAAAAAGTATTTAATGAATTTCATGGAATGAAAAAAAATACTGAAATCTGCGAACAGGAACTTTCTATTCCTGCCGATACTTTTTTATTTTCCAATGATTATAAGAACTTTTTAGTGTACAAGCAGCTTCTGAACGAAATTAAAACAAACAATAAAAATATTGATGAAAAATCCATTAATAAATTCATTAATTAAAATCCCGAATACTTTTTGGTTTATTCTACATTGGGAGATTATTACCAAAAACAAAAGGATTATAAAGCGGCAATTAAATATTACAATATTGCTCTCAGCAAAGAAGTAACCACTTTATATGATTCGGATAAAATAAAAGATGCTATAAATAAATGTTCTAAAAAATAATCATATGTTTTTTCCTGAAATTGAGAAACTATCATCAGATAAAATTAAAAGCTTTCAAGAAAGCCTTTTAGCTGACAACCTTTTGTATTTAAAAGAATATTCCGGGTTCTATTCCGACCTTTTTATTAAAAATAAGATAGACATAAAGAAAATTAAAACTCTGGAGGATTTGCAACATATTCCTCCCACGGTAAAAGAACAGTTACAAAACAGAAATCAGGAATTCATCTGCGTTGATAAAAACAAAATTATTGATTACATAACAACTTCCGGCACACTGGGCGACCCTGTTACATTTGCAATGACCGAGAAAGACCTGGAACGCCTTGCATATAACGAATGTATAAGTTTTGTTTGCGCTGATGGCAAGGGTACCGACATTTACCAACTAATGACTACAATCGACAAGCGATTTATGGCAGGACTGGCTTATTTTATGGGAGTCAGGAAACTTGGAGCAGGAATAATAAGAGTTGGCAACGGCATTCCCGAACTGCAATGGGATACCATTAACAGGATTTCTCCCAATGCACTGATAGCGGTGCCATCATTTATTCTTAAGATAATTGAATATGCCGAAAACAACGGCATTGATTATAAAAACTCGAGCATAAAGAAAGCCGTTTGCATAGGTGAACCGCTAAGAAATCCCGACTTCTCATTAAATCTTCTCGGAAATAAAATAAAAGAAAAATGGGATATTAAGCTGTATTCAACTTATGCATCAACTGAAATGGGAACTGCTTTCACGGAATGCAACGAAGGAATTGGCGGGCATCATCATCCCGAACTTATAATAGTTGAATTTCTGGATGAAAATGATATGCCGGTAAAAGAAAATGAGGTTGGCGAATTGACAATTACAACGCTTGGTGTAGAAGGCATGCCGCTGCTTCGTTTTAAAACGGGAGACATATGTTATCATCACACAGAACCATGCAAATGCGGAAGAAATACAATGCGGCTGGGACCTATTATCGGAAGAAAAAATCAAATGATAAAATATAAAGGAACTACTCTTTATCCGCCTGCTATTTATGATATACTCGACCACATAAGCGGCATTGATAATTACATAATTGAAGTTTATACAAACCAGATAGGAACAGATGAATTGTTAATAAATGTCAGCGCAAAAGACACAAGCTTTAACTTCGAGAAAAAGATAAAAGATAATTTCAGAGCCAAACTAAGAGTGACACCTGAAATTAAATTCATTTCATCTGATGAAATACAATCACTCCAAACTAATAACATAAGCAGAAAGCCAAAGAAATTTATTGATAACAGAAAGAATATATAGATTTTTTTTTATAATAGAAATAAAGCAATATATTTGCCAATAATTCAAACATTTAAATCCCTAAAAATTCAAACTTATGAAAAAAATCACATGTTTATTTACATTATGCTTTCTTTTATTTATTGGAAGCAGTTATGCACAATTCGGAGCAGGAGCTAAACTTAAGTTAGTATCCGGCGATGTAAAAATTCTTAAATCCGAAAAAGAATATAATTTACAATATGAATACGACGGACTTAAAGTAGGAGGTGTTGATGAAGAAGATTATTTAAATGAACAGGTTAAGAAAAAGAATGATAAAGAAGCCGGTTCGGGAGATAAGTTTAAAACAGAATGGTTTGCTAACAGAGAAAAAAAGTTTGAACCAAAATTCGAAGAATTGTTAAATAAAGATTTAAGCGAAGTAGGAGCAAAAGCATCAAAGGATAATAAAAAAGCCAAATATACTATTATCGTAAAAACAGATTATATCGAACCCGGATTTAATGTTGGCGTTATGAAAAAGCCATCTTACATTAATATTACAATAAAAATTGTTGAAACAGCAAATCCTTCAAATGTTATTGCAAAAATCATGTTAACTCAGGTTCCCGGAATGAGTGCTATGGGTATGGACTTTGATACCGGAACCAGAATATCAGAATCGTATGCAAAAGCAGGAAAAGAACTCGGACATTACCTTTTGAAAAATGCTTACGGAAAATAAGCAAAAACAAAAAACAAAAAATCCGTAATTGCATTATTACGGATTTTTTTATTGTTTAAAAAGGTTTACTTTTGAATCGTTGAACGAATATGTTATTTCAATTGAAAAAAACATAAAATGTATTCAGAAAAAGATTTTGATGAAATTCGTCCTTATCACGACAATGAAATTAACCCGGCATTGGTAAGAATGACAGAGTCACCTGTGTTTCCGGCTGTGATTAATTATCTTTTCCCTGAAAAAACCTTAGAATATAAAAATCTTTTAAACGGAATTCATACTGCATACGATTTTCAAATCAAGTTTATGCATTCTGTTGTCCGGAAAGTAGTCGAAAAAACATCAGCAGGCTTAACCTTTGATGGGTTTGATAAATTAAATCCTGACACACCGTATTTGTTCATTGCCAATCATCGCGATATTGTGCTTGACTCAGCAATACTTCAAATACTTTTAGTTGAAAACAATTTGCCTACATCCGAAATAACATTCGGAAATAATCTCATGAGTTCTCAGTTTATAATTGATTTTGGCAAATGCAACAGAATGTTCACAGTATACAGGGGAGGAAGTAAGATTGAAATAATGAAAAATTCAATACTGCTGTCTTCATATATCAGATATACAATTACCGAAAAGAAAAACTCAATCTGGATTGCTCAGCGCAACGGGCGCACAAAAGATGGTTGCGACAAAACAGAAGAAGCATTTTTGAAAATGCTTACGCTGAGTTCCGAAAATAAATCCGTTGAAAATTTAAGCGAATTAAATATTGTTCCATTAACAATATCGTACGAGTATGAGCCATGTTGTTTATTAAAAGCAAAAGAACTTTATTACTCAAGAGACGGAAAATATCAGAAAAAACCCGATGAGGATTTTACAAGCGTTTTAACAGGAATAACCCAGAAAAAAGGCAAAATACACGTTTCAGCGGGAAAGTGTCTGAATGATGAAATAAGAAAATTTGATGACAGTAATAATTATAATTCAAATATCGAAAAATTAACATTATTGCTCGATAAGAACATTTATAATAATTACAAGCTATTGAAAACAAATTATATTGCTTTTGATTTGCTGAATAAAAACTCAAAGTATTGCGAATATTATTCGCCGCAAGAAAAGGAAAACTTTTTAAATTTAATGAATTCGGAAATTAACACCGTTGAAACAGATAAGGATATTTTTAAAGAAATATATTTGAAAATTTATGCCAATCCGGTAACAAACAAGTTAAATTCCATTTAATTAATATTGTATTTTTAAATTAACTTAAATCTTCAGTTGCTGTAATTTGGGTGATTCGCTAAGCCTTTGTTAGCCAATGTGTATCTTTTTGTTGTATAATCGCTTCTAATTGTCTGCAATTACTAATTTGTCAGTCATGATTACTTTGTCGTCTTGTGTCAATCTAATGAAGTATATTCCGCTTAATAAATTTTCTCTATCTATTTTTATTTCATCACCACTAACATTAATGCTTTTAACTTTCTGCCCGAAGATGTTGTAAATTGTTAAAGTGGAATTTACTATTTCTGCTTGGAGTTGAATTGTGGTTGAAGCGTTAAATGGGTTAGGGAAAATAGTCACTTTGTTAGTAAGAGAAGATATATTACTTACACTTGTTATTGCTGTTGATGACCATGCTGCTATTATTTTTTGTTTAGTCCCGGTGAGGTAATTTGTTCCAATATAACAGGCAACTTTTCCATTAGGATATTTTATAACAAATGGATCAAATTTTCCGTTCGTATTACCTGCATTATTTGAAAAGAGTTGAATCGAAGAGCCGGAATAATTTAACCCGTTTCCGTCTATGTATCCTATTCCCCCACTTCCTGAAAAGGGTAATTTATGATAGAGCCGGATTTTTCCATCAGAAAGATATACCGGATGCGGGTCAACACAATTATCAGATAAAATATTTGAACCTGATTCAGCGGTCCATGTCCAGCCCCAATCGTTTGAGATAGCAGTACGTATGCCATTCGTATTATAAAAATCGCCCACATAATACATTCTCCAAATTGAATCATTTACTTGTATTACTTCAGGGACACTACTTATGGAATCATCTGCAATGCCCGGCTGATAACGAATACCTGCTTCTTTTATCCAGTTTTTTCCATCTGATGAAATATAACTCACAATGCGGCTATTGTGATTTGACATAGTATTTGTGGGTGATGGTTCTTCGCAAATAAAACGGGTCTGTCCATTGTTGAGATACACAAATCCACCATCAACTTGCATAGGAGTGGTAAGTCCTGTTATCGGAGTAAATGTTTTTCCTGTATCGGCAGTGATAGCTGCGCCTCTTAAAGGTAAACCGGCATATCCTAAAATAATGCTGCTATCGTTTGCTATATTGATTCCGGGGACAAATGCATTTGAGAGAATAGCTGTGCTATCTATAATAAAAGAGGTGCCATTTGCAGAATCAAGGGTAAGGTATTGTTTCCAACTGATAGATTGAGAAAAGCAGATGTTACTTAGCAACAATAATAGGATAAATAATGTTCTTGTTTTCATTTTATTATCTGTGTTTATAGTGCTACCCATAGCTGGCGCGGATTTGCAATCCGTGCCATTTTTTTATTGCACTCGGATTACAAATCCGAGCGAGCCTATGGTTGCTTTAGCCGCCGTATTATTAGTACAAAGATAATTATATTTCAACAAAAAAGAGGATGTCTCAGAATATGAAAATAATTCTTTTACCGCAGAGTCACGAAGACACAAAGGTTTAAAAATAAATATTTTATCTTTGCGCCTTAGCGTCTTTGCGGTTATAAACAATACTTTTGAGACAGCCTCCTTAATAAGAGATTTGCTTTTATTAATTAATTATTATTTCTCATGTATGAAATATCATACATTTTGTACGAAATATCGGACATTTTGTATGAAATATCATACAAAAACAGCAAGAAGTCATTAGTAAAAAATATTGAACATTTGAACAATCGAACATTCGAATAATCGAACATACGAACTTTAAACTTTAAATTACCGATTACCGATTACTGTTTACCGATTACCTACAATATCAATCTTCCATCCTTAAGCATAACCATCGGGTCGAAGGTTGCGAAATCGGCTTGATGAACCAGAATGGTTTCGATGCGTTGCGGTCTGCCGTCGCCTTCTTTTGCATGGCATCCTATAATATTTATTATTTCATCCGGCAATCCAACTTTAGCCGCAAGTATGGCTCCCGAAATAGGATGACGCGCACATTTTCCGGCATAACTTTTTTTATACTCTCCGTTTTTAAGTTCAAATTCCAGGAGTTTTCCCACATCGTGCAATAAACCGCCTGCATAAACAAAATCCATATTTATTTTATAAGGAGGTTTGTATGTTTCAAGAATTGCTTTTGCAAGTCCCGCTGCACCTTTAGTAACGGCAATTGTATGTTCAATTAAATTTATTCCTCTGCAGTCAGTTAAAAGTGTGAAAGGCATTTTTTCGAGCTCTCCGGGTTTTGTCCAACCGCCTTCTTTAGCAGCAAGAACCCATGTTTCAAGAGTTTTTTCTTTTATTTTTTTATCATTAATTTTTGCGAGCAATCCTGCAAATACTTTTGAAAAATAATTTTTCATATCAGCAATTATTTAATTATTTAGACTATATTTTTATTTTTTAAAAAATCAAAAAAACAATTTTAAATACTTTAAGTACTTGAAGTATTTTAAGTACTTTTCCTAATATTCCTGTTGAATCTGCGGGTAATTAGGTTTGTATTTCCTGCATCCGAAAACAAAATTCATCCCGAAAAATATGTTTGCGGTTTTTGTTGTTTCGGGAAACAGCATTCCATAAAAATTGTCGGTAACTGCAAAAATCTGCCATGACCAGATGTTCAAGCAAATTCCCCCGCCTATGTTCGCATAGCTTCTGTTCACAATCGAGTAACTCAGGGATGCACTAAGAAATCTGCATAATCTGTTGTTCATCGAAAGGGTAACTGAGGAATGATACGATTTATTAAAAAATTCGCCGCGATACATCAATCCGACTTTATTCATTTTATCAAGTTGATATATTCCGGTCAGGTAAATTTTTGTTCCAAGATATGTAGTATATTTTTCAGTTGTTTTTACAACGTCAATACACTTTTGAAGAGAATCAGTAAGTTTTTTCATTTGCGATGCCTTTTGGGCGCTGTCTCCTTTAAATAATGAATTTATATCAATTCCTTCAAATGTAAATTGCGATTGCTGAATTATCAGGCTCTGAGGGTTGAATTTCCAGGTTATGAAACCAAGGTCAATTATACTTGCCGCTACTGTTATTTTCGGGGTTAATTTATAATTTCCTCCTATATCAAGTGCATAACCTTTGTTTTTATTATTCACGAAATAAGTCAGCCCGTAATTTTTAGTGCTGTCGCTTTTCGGTATGCCTTTTATTTGTCCTTCACTCACATCAATTGTCATAGGGAGTGATGTATTAATTTTCAAACCCGAATTAAGAGTAAGATAATAATAAGTCGGGTCGGTGTAGAGACCGAAATTATTGTTTACGGTGGTAACATTTCCCAAACCGAAAAGAAGTTTAGGTCTTATGCCTACGGTTAATTTTTCATCAACTTTTTTTGCAATATCGAGGGCAAATTCCTTATAGTGCGTGGCATTTATTCCAAATCCGCTCAGGTCAATTGTTTTTCCGAGAAACTCAGTATTTCCTTTTGCAACCAATACCATAAAATCTTTGGGGTAGCAAAAACGAAATGACATTTTTTCAACAATACTGAAATTTATATAATATTTTTTTTTGATTTTTACTCCAAATGAAAAATGTTCAATTTGAAAATCCAAAGCAATATAATTTTTCTTTGCCAGTTTGTCGAGCGCATTGTCAATATTAATATACAACGAGTCATCGGGATGCAGCTGTATAATGTCGTTGTATTTAAATCCGGTGTGAACCAAATTAACAAATAAAGTAGGAGAAAATATGCGGGGTGAATATTTTACTTCAGCTTCATCGAAAAGGGATTTAGGAATCATCATTGGCATGCTCATATGAAAACCATAGCAGGGAATAAAAGAAGGGTTTGTATAATTCGACTGTGGAACGGCTGACAATAAGTGAGTAGTCAGACTATTTTGAGAAACAGCATTCCCTATAAAGCAATAAAATAAAACCGTAAAAAATAATTTACCACAGATTCTCTTTATCATAAACTAAAATATTTTTTGTTTGGAATCATAAAAAATTTAAACTAAAAAGTCACATCAAGCTGTGCCTGCACTGATAATTTTACATCAAGGATATAGTCATTATAAATTCTGACTTTCCCGGTTGGATAATTAGCAGTATTCATTATTGCCCGTATGATCATATTGTTGCAATTTTCCAGTTTCTTGAGTTTATCATTATCCACAAGTACCTCGGTGTATTTTATGGTGGGCGATGCAACCCTGAAATCGGGTCCCAACCCTTGTGCAGCCGCATCAACCACTTTATCCGTAGTGGTTGTTATTAAAGAATCGGCAATATGATATTTATTTCCCGCCACGCTGTCGGTAAAATAAATCTGCATTATTGCATTAACGGGGAACCAGTTTTCGGCAAAAATTCTGAACTTTGCCCACTTCATCTCTTTAACATCTTCTATAAAACTTCCTGCAGGCATTGTATCCTGAATAATAAAGTCCCAGCAAACACCGGTTAAAGGAATATCCACTTCAAGATTAACACTAATTTTGCTTGTATCCAGAACGAAGTTCGCCATAGGTGTTCCGCTTGGATTTGTAGTAGCGGAAATATCAGAGTAGAATTTTTGCGGAGAAATATTTATTGCATCAACAATGTTTGAGTTTGTATTATCAAGTGTGACGTTTGTGGGAATGGTCTGTCCGATTTGCAGCATAGACGGATAGCCCACGGCAAGAGGATTAGTGAGCCCGGGACCGCCAATATTAACAACATTAGGAGCATTAACAGGAGAAAATGCCTGTAATGTATTAAAATTTGCATTTATCGGAAGTCCGAAAGAATTATTAATGCTTATTATCATTTGGGGGTTTTCAACTTCCATATTTCCTATGAAATTATTTTTGAAAATTCTCGGACGTATGGTATCCTTGGCAAAATTTATGTTTTTTTGCCCCAGATACCCGTACAAGCCCGAATATTGTGAACTCAGAAATGAAGTTTCAAAAGTAAAATTGTAAGGTGATGTATTCGGATTAGCATCATAGTAACCCGTAACTTTTATATTAGCTGTTATTTGATTTCCGGGAGTAAAAGCTATTGTGTATCCCGTTAGATCGAAATCATTAGTTATGTCAACCGGCAAAGAGCCGCTGTATGTATAAAGGATTGTAGTTGTAAAAGGAGTACCGTTTTTAATAACGTTAGGAAGAGTGATTTCGAATTTCGCCTGATGGTTGAAATCCGAGGAATTCAAATGAAACCTCAGTGTTCCGCCCTTTAATGTGATGCTGTCAAATTGCTCTCCGGTTGTAGTAAAAGTAAATATAGGATTGTAATTTGCCGATGTGCTGTCACCAGCAGGCGGACCGGGAGGCATTGGAAAAAGAGGGCAGGGATAGGAAAAGTTCTGGTCGGGAATTTCAGAATATACTTCTTTTGCTGTTTTCTGACACAGGTTGCCTTTATAAACCAAAATCACGACGTTATTCGGGTCAAATTTGAATATTTGAGTTGTATCACTGCCGGCAACAATATCTTCTATTGTAAGTTTGGAATGCACCAGCGGTAACGATATGTTCGGGTCGTATTTATTTGTTGAAGCAAGCCTCTTATCAAGTTCAAAATATTCTTTTTTACATGATAGCATGCTGAATAAAAGCAAAACAACGAAGACATATAAAATATCTGTTTTCCTGATTTTTATTTGAAATTTATTCATATTCCAATGAAATTTTTTTTAAAAATATAAAATAAAAACGAAACAACAAAACTACGTACCATGAAATTTTATTTTCATTTTAGTTATTTGTGTTTTATTGTTATCCGGCTAATTTCATATTACTAAAAATATCAAAACAAAATATTACAAAATTCAACAATTTGCAAGCAGGACTAAAGTCCAAAATGGAGTTATATTTTATTAACCCCAGCCTTAAGGCTGGGGTTACAGGAAGCGCATATATTAGGGGCTTCAGCCCTGATGAAATATTTTTATTTGAATAATAGTAATTTATTTTAATAAAAATTATTATCTTTAACTTTTAAACAAAAACCAAAAAAAACATGACGCGTATATTTATTTTTCTCTTCTCTTTTATTGTTATCGTTGAATCTCTTTTTTCTCAACCGGAGCCGCGGGATACATTAGCAAACATAAAGAAGGCAACGGTTTATATTCAGGTAAATTTTGATTTCCCTCTTTCAGGTGATAAAGTTCCCGTTAACGGAAGTGGTTTTCTTGTATCTGATAACGGCATTATTGTTACAAATTATCATGTAATTCAACCTCTCATCAACATTCACGAAGTTCCTTTTCCTGTTTATCTTAAAGATATTAAAATTATTATTAACAGCGGCACTTCAGATTATAAGTCATATATCGCTTCTGTTATAAATGTTGATAAAACAAACGACCTTGCTTTGCTTAAAATCAACGATACCGTTAAAACCCCTTTCATTGAAATTGATTACAACGAAAATCTTTCCACATCAGCTCCAGTTACTGTTTTCGGATATCCTTTTGGGGAAGAATTTACTGTACTGCAGAGAGGTCCTGAAATAACAATCAATAAAGGTTTTATAACATCAATACGGCATGATGACCTCGACAAAATTTCCAAAATACAAATTGATGCAGTTGTAAAACCGGGAAATAGCGGCGGACCGCTGATTAATGCAAAAGGAAAAGTTACCGGAATTGTAAATCTCATTTACGGAGCCTCAGGAATGAACTTTGCCATTCCCACACATTTCCTGAAACCTTTGCTTGACAGCATCTCCAAGAGTTTTTCTTATAAAGACAGTGTTGAGGTTAAAGTTATTTCATCACCCGAATCTGCAATGGTTTTTGATAACAGCAAATACAAAGGCAATGCTCCCGTATCTTTTAAAGTCTTACCCGGCTGGCATCAGATTACAACAACAAAAGACGGTTTTCAGAATAATGTAACTGAAAAAGCAATATTGCATAATTCAAAAATAAATTGCGAACTTTTTAAAGCCGAAATAATAATTGTTCCCGGAAATTCCGAAACAAAACAAACAAAAAATTTATCTGCCGGAATAGATGACAAACCTCTTCCCTTCGGTTACAGCATAATTAAAGATTTTTATAAAGAAAATTTCAATAATGCCGAAGACTTTAAAAAATGGAAACAGAATACAGGAGGTGAAGATAAACGCACATGGTTCATAGAAAACGGAATTTTAAACCAATTCGAAAGTGATGGTGTCCTTCACGCTATTTCTATGGGCGATACTTTGTGGGACAACTACGAAATGACAGCCAAAGTAAAAATTACCGATAAACACGACGACAGTCGCGCAGGACTTATTTTCAGAGAAAACAAAGATGGTTTTTATTTATTCAGAATTCATAAAGAATCAAAAAAAGCACAACTTGCATATCATTCAAAAAATCCGTTCGGATGGTTCATACTCACTGAAAAAGAATTGAACAAAGATGTTGCCGATAACTGGTTTGATTTAAAAGTAACTGCCGCAGGAAATAATATAAACTGCTACTTCGATACTGCCTGCATTATCTCAACTTCAGCCGGATATTCACAAAGAGGCAACATTGGATTTTATTCGGTGGAAAGCAAAGCTTCTTTCGACAGCATTTCAGTAAAAAACATAAAAATCAACAATGACATTCCTCAAAATTCTAAATCCGAGAATCTGCTCTCTTTCTGGCTTTCCGATTATTTCAACCAAAAATCTGTTTTCTGGAAACAATATTTATCCGACAATACTCCTTTTATCTGGGACATTAACGACGGTGGATTCATAGATACAACAACCGATAAAAAAACCAGATACTGCGAACTCTCAAAATATAAACTTTCAGATTTTATTTTGAATCTGATTGTTTCTTTTGCCGAAAAAGACACAAACTCATTATTCGAAATTTATTTCCGTAAAGACGATAAAAATTCTCTGGTAATAAGAATTTCAAATAAAGATAAAAAAATAAGCTTGTTGCAAAAAGAAGGAAATACCGAAAAATTGCTTCAGAAAAAAACATTGCCTTTGGGATTTTTTAATTCAACAAAATTTTTCACCATTACTGCAAATAAAAATTCCGTGAAATTCAGTTCTTATTACAGCAGTTACATTGATTATAAAAGCAACAAAATATTACAGGGGGCAGGATTTATAAGTGTTGCCGTTTCCGATCTGAAAACCATCCTTCATCAGGTTCAGATTTCTTCTGTTAAAGACCAGACTGTGAAACCTGAGAAATAAGGAAACTCATAATTTATTAATGCCTGAAATTATCATGCAAAAGAATATAAATAAAAGAAACAATATTTTATTTTACTAATACGATTTTTTCTACTTTTCTGAAATTATCTGTTTCAAATATGCAGTAGTAAATGCCTCCGCTGAAGTTTGTGCCATCAAAAATAATTTGATGTGTGCCTTCTGTTTGAGTTGTACTTACTAGTTCGGCTACTTTTAGGTTCATTGAGTTGTAAATGATTAATTTTACATAGTTTGCTTTTGGCAAAGTGTATTTTATAGTTGTTGTGGAGTTGAAGGGATTGGGAAAAAGTTTAAAGTCGTTTTCGAAAAATGTATTTTTATTTGAAGCATTACTCCCGGTTATATTATTATCGTTTTCGAGAAAATATAATTCTTTATCGTTACTATTATTAATTTTATTTTGAACAAAATAGTTTGCGGGAATAATTGGTGGACAAGTAGGCCCAATATAAGCATAAAACTCACCACCTGCTTTTACTGTAAATTCGCTGTTAATAAAAATATCACTACCTGCGATAAAATTAATATTTGCTCCTTTGTTAATTGTGACATTAGGTCCTGCAGTTATTGAATTTGAAGCAGTAAAAGTAAGATTTTTTAACTTGGGTCCGATTGGAGGTTTTAAAGGGAATGCTATGTTCATTATATAAATATCTGCTGGAGTTAGTAATGCTTGCAGTAAAGGTGTATTTGATATCATATCCTTTACTCTTTCAATTTGTCCTTGAGTTAAATGGTTTCTGCAATCATAATTTGATCCAAAACCAAATGACATTACATTACTTAAATCAGGATGATAGTTATCACCATTTGCATCTTCTATAGTTCCTATATAAGAACATCCAGAAATATATTGTTCACCTGTTGGGTCAGCAGGAGTGTCTTTCACGTAATCACCACATATATCACCATTGCTTCCATTCACAAGTTCTTTACATCCTTGCGGTGCACTTTCTGCAGTTCCCTGAAATGTATGATATAATCCGAGGCAATGTCCTATTTCGTGGGTTAATGTTATGGTTGGATTTGGAGAATCATTACCGACAACTACTATCGATTTACATGGTATTCCCGAAGAGTTTGCACTATAGCATGTCCAATTATGTCGCGGAACAAAATAAATGTCAATAGCATTATCGTGCTTATTTGTTTGTATTAGTGGTTCAAAATCATTTTCTTTATTCATTCCACTAGCATAGCAATCCATATCATAATGCCTATAATTATAGAAATCAGTATTATCAATATAATCATTGCCAATAAGGCTAAAACAAAGTCCATACTGTTGATAAAAATTATTCATTTGACTAAAAGTACTAATAGCATCAGATAAAGAAATCTGCTTATTTCCACCTCCATTCTTTTTTCTTATTATATGAATGAAGACCTGAAGTGTATAATAACTCTGGTTTGATGTAATATATTTTACATTCCCTGTTTTTTCAAGATAATCAGGATTTGTAATATTATTATAATTATTCTGCGCTTTACTTTGCAATAAAGTTATAGAAGTTAAAATGAAAACTCCTATAACAATATTATATTTAGTTATAATTTTTTTAAATCTCATAATTTTAATCATTTAAAGTAAATAAGCTAAATTAAGTGAAATAGTATTATATCTATGCCAAGTATAACCAGGATATTTAAAATCTGTAGCAGGATAAAGTCCATATGGAAACTTCATAAAAATAGATTTTAATCCTAGTTGTCCCATTAAACCAATTATTATAGTTTTGTCTTTTATTTTTATTTTTGTTCCAAAGCCGGATAAAATACTGAAATCGTAATTTGCACTAAAAATCATATCATCATTTGGTTTAAAAATACTATATCTTTGAGTAGCATAATTTATATATTTAAGTTTGCCGCCTACTAAAAATGCAGGCATAATACCAGTTTGAATAAAAGGAATAATTTTATGCACTGGCTTTCTGAAATTAAACCTGATACATATAGGAATTTCAATATCGCTGTTTCTTAAAAGGTAATCATAATCTGTGTATTCCCATGGACTTTTGTCTTTTCTGAAATAATTTCTAATAGAATAAAGTATGCCTGCTTCTAATTCGAATCTACAAGATATTTTGTAATTGCAACTTCCTCCAAATGCATAAGAAAGTGTTCTCTTTCCTGCAATACCAAAAATCAAATAAGAATTAGAAAAGTTGCCATTAATCCCAAAAGTTATTTTTTTTTCTTTGCTTTTAATAATACTATCATGTGGTATCACATT
>JAQUPB010000035.1 GCA_029004185.1 Bacteroidales bacterium
GCTATTCCTCTCTCAAATTCGAAATCTGCAGAAATTCGAAGTCCTCTGAGAATATATTTTGCATTCACCTTTCTGCAGTAATCAACTGTAAGTCCCGAATATTTGTCGACAACAATTCTGCTTTCTCCATGAAACACCTGTTTTACATGTGCTTCCCGCTGTTCTGAGGTGAAATAAAAAGCTTTTTCGGAGTTAACTCCGATTGCAATAATTATTTTGTCGAATAATGGCAATGCTCTTCTTACAATCGATTCGTGCCCTTTTGTTATCGGGTCGAAAGAACCCGGAAAAACTGCAATCTTACTCATGATGGTTTGGTTTGAAAGTTTTGATGTTGCAAAGTTACAATGTTAATTATTAAAAAACTAAAACTTGATTTTGTAATTGAGTTTAAAGTATAAAGTTTAATGTTTGAAGTTTTGCTATACTTTGCGCCTTCGAGTCTTTGCGGTTAAAAGTTTTTTTACTCAAAATAAAACAAACTAAAATTTACCTTTCCGTATTTTCTCAGTTCGCGGAAGTGCTGATGTTGTGAAAAATTAATTTTACTTGAATGTTCAACAATAAGCCATCCGTTTTTATTTAAAATATTTTTGCTGAAAACTATTTTCGGAATTGTTTCTACGCCTTTCATATCATAAGGAGGGTCGGCGAATATGATGTCGAATTTATTTTTGCAATAATTCAGATAAAGAAAAACATTTTTGTTTACAGGATGCAAATTTTCAAGTTTAAATTCCTCAATAATTTTTTTTATAAATTTAATGCAGCGGAAATTCACATCAACGCAAAAAACATCTTTGGCGCCTCTTGAAATAAATTCGAGTGAAATGCTCCCTGTGCCTGCAAATAAGTCGAGAACTGATGTTTCTTCGAAGTCAATTCTGTTGTTAAGAATATTGAAAAGCGATTCTTTTGCAAAGTCGGTGGTGGGGCGAACAGGCAGATTTGCCGGAACATTTATTCGGCGGCTTTTATATGTTCCGCTTACAACACGCATAAATGCTGGTTTGCGAGATTGAAGAAATAATTAGGATTTATTTTTTCCTTAAGTTCGCTGTAATCAAGAGCATCGTTTAATTTTGCGAATTCAAGGTTGGCAAAATAACCCGAAATAAGTTTATATAATGAGGTTTTATTATTTATTAAACCGGATAAAACAATTCTTGCGGTTTCGGGTTTTAAATTTAGCTGTTCCAATGTAAAAAGCAAATAATACAGAACGTCTTCTTTTGCCTGATATTTGAATGTGTTATAAAACGTCAGGTTCTTAATTCCTGCAACCACAATTTCAAAATGCGAGTTATAAACGTTTACAAAAACAGAATTTGAAATTAAGTTTTGTGAAATAATATTATCAATTAAGCAACTTGAAAAATGTAATATTTTAATATTACTGAAATGCCGGGTGAATATTTTTTCGATGTTTTCGGGAATTGCATATACGTTATGAGCATCAACGGTTCTTAGTTTATCGGATTTAACGGTTTCGGAATTAAAATCAACGAAATCGGAAAAGCTGATATGATTTTTAATATTCTGTGAATCAAAAAGGGGAGAAGGAACTAGTGTTGATTTGTTGTTTACGAAAGCCGCACTTACAGACTTAAAAGGAATTTTAAGGAGTGTTTTGGTTTTAATTTTTTCGGAAATAATTTCCGACAAATACGAAAAAGTTTTTACGTCTTTGAAATCGTGGCACTCAAGGGCAATGAATTTATTTTTGTTTAAATCAATAATGCAAAATGAAAATCCGTCGAGACGTATTTCCAGCGAAAGATGAGAATTTCCAACTTCGCTTAGAAAATTTTTACCGGTAATGCTGAAATTCATTTAATTGTTTATTTTTCAAAAAAAATGTCGTCAGCTTTATCAATGGTAATTGACAACACTCTTTTGCAATTATTGTTGGTGGCTGCATCAAAACCCACTGCTATGCCTGTGATATAAAGAATCTTTTCGCCGTTTCCCTGTTTTAGTTTATCGAAAATGGGAGTATTGTCTGTTGCAATTGTTTTAACTTCAATCATCGTATTATTTTCTTTATCCTTAAGGAAAAACTTATCATACGATGACGGAGATTTGAAATAAACATTGCCGTAGTCAACGTATCCTTTTATTTTAATTGGCTTATCTTCGCATTCAAGTTTTTTCTGGCAGGGTCCCTGATTTGCTTTCTGAATATCTCCGATAGATTTATATTCTGCCAGTGCTTTTTTGCTTTTACAGCATTTATGAAAACAGCAGCATGAAGCAGCAACGGCAGAAATTACTGCCAACAGGGCGATTGAAATTAATATCTTATTCATATTTATATTTTTTTATAGTTACTTTTTAAATCTGCAAAAATTGAACCACAAACATTATAAAAATTATTTTATTTAATAGTATCTTGTACTTTAAACTTTTTCAAGTCTTTTCATCACCGAGAAAATAAATGCTGCCGACAACAAACAGCATGTAACAAGCACAAGCCATAATCCCCACAAAGGCATCTTAACCCAGAGAAACCCGATTACACTTGTAAGATAATTCCCTATTGCAGTTGCCGTGAACCATCCTCCCTGCATCATCCCTTTATATTTCGGAGGAGCGACTTTCGAAACAAATGAAATTCCTATGGGACTGAGGAAAAGCTCAGCAATTGTTAATGTAAAATAAGTACTTATCAGCCAGTAAGGAGAAACCAGGAAATTATCGGGGGCAACCGTTTCGTTAAGCATTTTAGGACTTGGTAATCCTATGGAGCCGAATAATAAAATGGCAAATCCTGTGGCTGCCAGTATCATTCCGAATCCAATTTTGCGCGGAGCCGATGGTTCTTTTCCTTTTTTATTCAGGTAGCTGAAAATTCCTATAACAAGCGGCGTTAATGCAACTATGAAGAATGGATTGAAATGTTGGAATTTTTGCGGTGTGAATGGATTAATATCGGAATAAGTATTATATCTTAAGTATGCAAGTATTGCAAAACCAACGAATGCAATAGCCCCCAGAGTACGTGCTGTTGTTGTGCTGTTCTTTTTTAATAAATAAACCAAACCTATTATTGAAAGAAAGATTGGCAGCAATCCGAATAAATCAAACCAGAGATTTGTGAATTTACTTACATTGGGAACAGTGTAATCCCTTGCAAAAATTGTCATTACTACACCGTTCTGATGAAATGACATCCAGAAGAAAATAACAACAAGAAACACTAAACCAAGCGCAATAAATCTTTCCCTTGTTTGTTCTTTTGTGAGTTCAACAACTTTCGATTGATGTTCCAGGCTTTTGGCTTTTTGCTTTTCATTCATGTCAGCGTGTTTGTAATGTTTCCTGAAGCTCCAGAAAATAATCATGGAAATAATTAAACTGATGCACGCAACTCCAAAACCATAATGATAAGATTCGCTGAGAGTATTGATGTATTTTTCAGAGAAATTGCCTAAAGATTCCAATGTAACTGCAGGATCTTGTTTTTGTGCTATGCTTAAATATTCGGAAGAACTGGTTAATGTACCATTTAAAAATTTATGAGCAAGGGCAGGAATTTTTGCATCATAAGTATAATGTGAAGCGGAAAGTATCCAGTTGCTTATTCTTTCAGCTGCGGTAGGAGCAAACATTGCGCCTATATTAATGCCCATATAAAATATGTTGAAAGCATTATCGCGTTTTGAACTGTATTGCGGATCGTCATATAAATTGCCCACAAGTGCCTGTAAGTTGCCTTTGAATAATCCCGTGCCTATTGATATTACCGCCAGTGCAACTATTATCAATCCGAAGCCCGAATTCATTGTGGAAGGAATAGCAAGCAGCATGTAACCGACAAACATTACAGCCATACCTATGCTTATGGTTTTTCCATATCCGAGAACCCTGTCGGCGATAATACCGCCGATTAAAGGCAGGAAGTAAACAAGAAATAAAAATATTCCGTATATCTGGCTGGCTTTTGAGGAATCGAAGCCGTATTTGGCCTGAAGAAACAACATAAATATCGCAATCATGGTATAAAACCCGAAGCGTTCTCCCATATTGGCAAAGAAAGCTACATATAAACCTTTTGGATGTTTGGATAACATATTATCTGTTTTAAGTTAACTTATTTATTTCGTCTGCTAAAGTATAAAAAAAATCAATGTTTATTCGATTTTCAGATAAGGTGAAATTTTTTGAAATATTTTTTCGTCAATTAATACAATTTTTTTAATATCTGCAGTCGTTTTGTAGCTTCCGTGCTGCTTCCGGTAATTCACAATTGCATTCGCTATGTTGTATTTTATATATGGATGTGTTTTTATTTCATCAACTCCCGATGAATTTATATTTATTTTTTTTATAATAGCAGGATTTATTTCAACGAAATCTATAAACTGAAAATATTTGACACTGTCAATTCCCCATACTTCGAGCAATTGCTCTTTTTTATAAAAACCGCCAAGTGAATTTCTGTATTTGATAATTCGTTTTGCAAATGAAGAACCGATTCCTTTCAAAGTTTTTAAACCATTGGTATCAGCAGAATTAATTTCAACTATATTTTTGTTTTTCTCTGATTTCTGATAAGCAGAATTATTTGCCATTCTTCCTTTATTATCGGGAATGATAATGTATGGTGATAAAGCAGTGTAATCTTTTTCGGTAATTCCGTAAATCTTTTTTAAATCTTCTTTCCTGAAAAATTTTCCGCCTTTTGATTCGTAGTTCTTGATTATTTTAATTTGTTTGTTACTCAATCCGAGTTCCTGCCATTTGCTTTCGGGTAAATTATTAGGATTAAAATAAAAAAGGTTTCTTTTTATCGGCAAATCGTCTTCAGTAAAATAAGTGTGCGAAGGTGTTTCGGTTGAGTCATTAACTGAATCTGATTTCTGTGAAGAAGCAAATTCATCAATCTGTTTTTTGAATTCCGAAAAATCAGTTTTCGTTTGTTTGAAAAAATATTTTGAAAAAAATAAAAATAAAAGAAGTATAATTATAATTAATATTAATATGAATGCACCATTTCTTTCGGTTTTGGTGAAAGTGAAGTAATCTTTGAAGAGTTGTTTCATTTATAAAAAAGTTAATTGTTAATGGTTAATAGTTAATTGTTGAAAAAGAAAATTAATTAATATTGTCAAATTGTTTTTATCAAGATTAATAACTTTCAATTAAACACTATTAACAATTAACGATTAACTATTAACAAGTTTCATCTTCCCATTTCCTTTCTTATTTTACTATGCCTTACACCATATAAGAAATAAATTGCAAATCCCACTGCCATCCATATTATAAGCCGCAGCCATGTTGCTAACGGTAAGGCGGCCATCTGGACAAAGCAGATTAGTGCTCCTAAAATAGGAACCATTGGAACCCATGGGGTTTTAAAAGGACGATGTATTTCAGGTCTTTTCTTTCTTAGAACCAATACGCTCACGCAAACTATTACGAATGCCAGCAAAGTACCTATTGAAACCAATTCGCCAAGAATGCTTATCGGTAAAACTCCTGCTAAAATAATTGCAACAATTCCGGTAAGGATTTGACTTACATAAGGGGTTTTAAATTTTTTATGAACTTTAGAAAATACAGGAGGCAGTAAGCCATCGTTTGACATTGAAAAAAAGATTCGCGGTTGTCCCATGAGCATGACGAGAATAACAGAACTTAGTCCTGCTATTGCAGCAATTTTAATTATAGGTCTAAGCCAGAACATGCTTGCACCCATGGCATTTACTCCAACTGCAACAGGGTCGGGAACATTTAAAAAAGTGTAACTAACTATTCCTGTTAGTACGATTGCAACCAGAATATATAAAATCGTGCAAACGGTAAGTGAGCCCAAAATTCCAATCGGCATATGTTTTTGCGGATTTTTTGCTTCCTGTGCCGCTGTTGAAACAGCATCAAAACCGATATAGGCGAAGAATATTACTCCGGCACCGCGCAGTATTCCGCTCCATCCGAAATGTCCGAACTCGCCTGTGTTCTTTGGTATGAAAGGAGTCCAGTTATCATTCATTACAAAAGCAAAACCGATGCAGATAAACATTATTATTACCGCCACTTTTACAATTACCATAATGTTATTAAAGTTTGCCGATTCTTTTATTCCGATTACGAGAAGGGTTGTCAACGCAGCTACAACAAACATTGCAGGCAAGTTGCAAACTGCAGTGATATGAGGAAGTGCATCAATATTTATTCCTTTTGCAATTAACTCAGTAGATAAATTGTCGGTAATGGCTTTCCATCCCATGCCTGGTATGTCAACTAAAGTAGAGCCCATTGCTGCAGTGAACTGAGCAGGAATATACACACCGAAATCTTTGAGAAAGCTTACTACATAACCCGACCAGCCCACAGAAACTGTTGATGCCGCAAACAAATATTCTAGAATTAAATCCCATCCTATAATCCATGCAAGAAATTCACCTAGTGTTGAATATGCATATGTATATGCACTTCCTGCAATAGGTATCATTGAAGCGAATTCGGCATAACATAATCCTGCAAATGCACATGCAACTCCTGAAATGATAAATGAAATAACGATAGCAGGTCCGGCATACTGAGCAGCCGCCTGTCCGGTTAAAACAAAAATACCGGCTCCTATAATTGCTCCTATTCCGAGTGTAGTGAGGTTAGTTGCATTCAACGCACGCTTCAAACCATGGCTGTCGCTTGATGCTTCATCCATGAGTTTGCTGAGCGACTTTGTAAAAAATAAGGGGTTTGCCATAGAATAAATATTTGATTTATTATGCAAATTTATTTATTCGCAACTAAAAAAAAAATAATTTGAAAATTTGATAATTTGAAAATGTGCTAATTAAAACAATTCAACAATATAGCAATTCAACAATAAGGCATATAATAAACAATATAGGCTGATTTTTCTAACAACTGACAACCGACAACTGACAACTTACTTCAGCTTCTCAGTCACCGCATCAGTCATTTGTTTTGTTGAAGCGGCGCCTTTTTGAATCACATCTGGTGAGCCAGGCATTTTGAGCATATCATATGCATTAACTTTTCCTTCTTCAACAACTTTTGCAACAGCTTTTCTGATTTTTTCTGACTTTTCGGTTTCACCTAAATGGTCGAGCATCATGCATGCCGAAAGTATCATGGCAATGGGATTTACAATGGAAGTTTCATATCCTGCATATTTGGGAGCCGAGCCATGAGTGGGTTCAAATACCGCAACTTCCTTTCCGATATTTGCACTGCATCCAAACCCCAAGCCTCCTACCAAACCTGCAAAGCCGTCGGAAACAATATCTCCGAACATGTTTCCCGCAACAATAACATTATATTTTTCGGGATTTTTTGTAAGCCACATCATTTGTGCGTCAATGTTCACATCAAAAACTTTTATTTCGGGATATTCATTTTTACTCATTTCCTGAGCTACTTTAAGCATCATTCCTGATGTTTCTCTTATAACATTTGGTTTTTCGCAAACGGTTAATTCTTTGAATCCTTTTTTCTTTGCGTATTCAAATGCGGCTTTTAAAATTCTTGTAACATATTTTTTTGTGAAAATTCTTGTTGAAACTGCAAGTTCTTCCCTTGGGCACCATGAGAAATTTTCCCTGAATTTCGGATGAGTCATAAGCGCATCGTAAACCTTGTCAGGAGGATTTGTCCATTCAACACCGCCATACAATCCTTCAGTATTCTGGCGGAATATCATTGTATCGATTTCGGGTTCTTCAATTGTATTGTTTTTTCCTTTGCGGATAAAATTAAGCGGATTGCCTTTAAATGTTTTGCACGGACGCATGCATATATCAAGGTCGAAATGCTGGCGCATTGCTACAATCGGACTGTAATAAACAAAACCTTTGTCTTTGATTTCGGGATTTAATTCTGCTGCTGCTTTATCTTTTGGTTTGGAAGTAATAGCTCCAAACAATCCTATTTTATGTTCTTCCAGAAGTTTGATAGTTCGGCCGGGTAATGGATTACCTTCTTTACACCAGAATTCCCATCCGATATCGCCATGTATGTATTCGGCTTCGAACTTAACGGCATCCAAAACCCTGACAGCTTCTTGTAATACAGCTTTTCCAATCCCGTCTCCGGGCATTGTAATTATTTTTCTTTTTGCCATAATTATTTTTTTTCTCAAAAATAAACTATGTTTTCAAATAAACAAAGCTTTAGGAAAAATGGATAATTGAAAAAATATTCAGGTAATTTATTATGTCTAAGGATTTTTGTTGATAATAAATAAACATGAGTTAATATTAAAATAAAATCATCTTAAATAAATTTTATATAAATTTAAATAAAATGTATATTTGCAAAAATAAAATGCCGTTTATAAAAGTTGAAACTATGAAAATAAAAGTGCTGATATTTTTATTTGTGATTACCGGCTTGATTTCAAATGCGCAGAGTAAAAAATATATTTACTGGGAGAATTTATCGGCACAACAAAAAATTAAAGCTCTCAACGATAAGAAAGTTACTCAATATATAAGAGATTGCTATGCAGGTAAATACACTCTGGACGAAAACATTAAACAAACACTTGATTTGCTTGACAGCATTATAAAGAATAAAGACACATCATTAACCCCGCTTTATTATTATTTATTTATCAGGTTAAATTCCATTTCAGGAGGTTATCTCTCCGAAGTATTGGGCTGTCACACAGTTAAATTACTTTTGAGAGAACCTGAATTTATTATCAATCATCTGCAGATTGACAGGTTGAGACGAGGAAATGAATTGAATTATTTTATAAGCAATCTGGCCTATGAATATTATTTAACCCAAACGGAAACACTTCCGGGAAGACCTAGTTTCGAAATATTAAAAGAAATACTTAAATACAAACTCAAAGATTCTTCTGCCGAAAATAAACAAATCCTGGAAATTCTTTTTGAGAAAACACGCGTCAGAATGGAAAAACTGCTTCAGGAAAATAAATAATCTCCATAATGAAAATTGAGTCATTACTGAGTTCTGAACGAAATCTTATTATTTCCAAAATAGCTATTGTTGTATGCATATTCCTGCTTACTTTTTTTATTTTTAAATTACTTCAAAGACCTGAAATTTATAATTCAACATTTAAAAAGGTAACACATACATACGTCAGGGATGATGTAATAAAATCAAATGTCTGGAAAGTTAACCAACCCTTCTACTACAGGGATTCACAGAATTCACTCAGATGGGATGGCTTAAACTATTTTGATATCCGTGAGAACTATTATAATTACGGTGATTGGAAGTATGCATTCTTTCCTTTATTCCCTCTTGTGTGGAAAGTTCTGAATATTGATATTACTCTTATCGGATTATTTAATTATCTGCTTTTCGGTTTTTCTGCGATTTTGTTTTCAATGTTCTTTTTTAAGGATGCAGGGACATCTTTGAAGGAACGGCTTTGCGTTTTTGTTATTTCTTTGTTATTGCCAACAATAGTCATTTTTTATATGCCTTACGCGGAAGCTTTGTTTGTTTTTACGTTTGCTCTGGCAATGTGGGGACTTATGAAAAATAAATACTGGATGTTTTTTGTGGGAATACAACTTTTTGCAATGACAAGACCGATATTTACAATTGTGGGACTGGCATTTATTATAATTGATGTTTTTTATTTTATAAAACATAAGAACTTTTCTCATTTTATTAAAGAACTTTCATTGAAATTGTATCCATTGTTGATTGGGACTTTTATAGTTTTCTTCATGTTTTATCTTAATTCGGGTTCATTTACAAAATATTTTGAGGCAAATTATAATAACTGGAAAATGACTTTTGGTATTCCTCATAAAATCACCGACTGGTCGGTTGAGGCATACGGAATGAATGTGTTTACGATACTTTTTGTGCTTCTTCCATCATTTATTGTATTTATAAATAATTTCATAAAACTTCTGCGATCGGAGAAAACAAATGAATTACAGAGTGTTTTTAATGGTGATAGAAATTTTATAAGAGAATATTTTTTCAATATTTCGATAGTTTATTTCTGGGGAGTTTTTGTTTTTGTTTTGTTTTACCAGCATGGCTCGCTTAATGGCTTGCACCGTTATGTGTTCGGTTCCCCTTTTCTATACATATATTTATTTTGTGTTTATCAGAAGCTTAAAGAAATCAAAGGGAATAATTTTTTTATTGCAATTAATTTTTTGTTAATAGCGGTTTTGTTTATGCTGGTGAGCATACCTAAGCTAGACCAGCCGTTAAATTTTAATGACAGCGGATTTTTTACTTTGCTTCTTGATTTGATTTTTATTTTTTCCCTGAAATACATGAAAGATGTTGTGAAAATATTTTCTTTGGCTATATTGTCGCTTTACAATATTATCTGGCTCGTATACCTCTATAACATATACTTATGTGACGGATGGATTTTTACGTAATTGAAAAATAAATCCGCAACTTTTTTTACGATGATTTTCCCTCTTTAGCTCCATTGGCATTATTTTTGTTTTCTTTCGATTTTATTAAAAAATATATTGTAATTTAGTAATCTCTTTCAGTGAAGAAAATTTTAAATCAGAATATTATGCAAAAGTTAATTTGTAAAATAAAAAAAGCAGGAACATTGTTTTTAATGCTGATGTTTTTGTATTCACTTGATGTTTGGGCTCAGATACCGACTGACAGTGCTTTAATGGTAGCGATAAAAAAGAAAAATGCAGCCATGGTTCAGGATTACCTTTATAAGGGAGCAAACGTAAATGCCAGGGACAAATATGGCAATACCGCACTGATGGAAGCCATTTCGAGAAAAAATGCGGAAATAATAAATATTATCATGGGAAACAACCCTGATGTAAATTTGAAAAACAGTTCAAATAACAATACGGCTTTATTGAATGCTGTGATGGAAAACAATCTTGAAATTACAAAATTGCTGATTGAAAAGGGTGCCGATATTAATGCAAGGAATAACAGCGGTTATACACCATTGGCATGGGCCGTATATACAAGCAAAACTGAAATTGCCAAATACTTAATAAGCAAAGGAGCCGATGTTAAAATTAAAAATAATGAAAACAGCTCGCCTCTGGAATTTGCTGCTGTGTTCAATAACGTGGAAATAGCAAAATTGCTTATTGAAAAAGGAGCGGAGCTGAATTCCAAAAATAAAAATGTTGAAACACCATTGTGTGTTGCTGTTCAATATGGCAATATGGAAATGACAAAACTCCTTCTCGATAGCGGTGCCGATGTTAATGCAAAGGATAAATACGGAACAACACCTCTGAAATTTGCGAAAGACAAGAGCAATAACCCGATGATTCAGTTGTTGCTTAAATACGGGGCGAAGTAGAAGAATGAAAAGTGAAATGAGTTTGAAAAATATGGCGTTCGGGGTTCAGAGTTCAGCGTTATGCGTTCAGCGTTACTGACTACTGAATACTGTCTACTGAATACTATTTAATATATTTTTTTTTATTATTGTGAATAAATAAATTTGCAGAATAAATTTTATAAACAAGAATTGACTAAAGTTGCCGAAACCGTTGTTGATACGCCTTTGATGAAGCAATATGCATCAATCAAAGCAAAATATCCCGATGCACTTCTATTATTCAGGGTGGGAGATTTTTATGAAACATTCGGAGAGGATGCAATAAAAACTTCAAAAATTCTTGGAATAATTCTTACACGCCGTTCCAATGGCTCTGCATCTTCAACCGAACTTGCAGGATTTCCGCATCATGCTATTGACACATATTTGCCAAAACTTGTTAAAGCCGGATTTCGCGTTGCGATATGCGACCAGCTTGAAGATCCTAAGTTTGCGAAGGGAGTTGTGAAAAGAGGAATTACAGAAATCGTCACTCCGGGAATTTCATTCAGCGACAAAATATTAGACCATAAATCGAATAATTTTCTTGCCGGAATTTTTACTGATAAAAAAAATACCGGCGTTGCCTTTATTGATGTTACTACTGCTGAATTTTATGTTGCACAAGGCTCTTTTGAATATATTGATAAGCTTTTGCAAAGTTTTAATCCGAGCGAAGTTGTGATTCCGAAAAATATTAAAAAGGAATTTTTTGAAAACTTCGGAAATAAATTCTATACGTATGCTCTTGATGAATGGGTTTATACTGCCGACTATGCAAATGACATTTTGCTGAAACAATTTCAAACAACTTCTTTAAAAGGATTTGGAATAGATAATATGAATTGCGGAATAATTGCTGCCGGTTCCGTTTTGCATTATGTAAACGAAACCCAGCAATCGCACCTTCAGCATATTTGTAAAATTTCAAGAATTGAAGAAGACCATTTCGTATGGCTCGATAAATTTACTGCACGCAACCTCGAACTTTTTTATTCAACAAATGAAAATGCAAAAACACTTCTTGATGTTATTGATTACACGATTTCGCCAATGGGCGCCAGAATGCTTAAGAAGTGGATTAACCTTCCGCTGAAAGATATATCATCAATTGAAGAACGGCACGACATTACCGGTTTCCTTTTGAAAAACACGGAATTCTCGGAAATGCTCGAGAAAAGCATTAAAAAAACAGGCGACCTGGAGCGTCTGGTTTCAAAAATATCTGTCGGTAAAGTAAATCCGAGGGAAATAATTCAACTTAAAAATGCTTTGTATGCAGTTGAAAAAATAAAATCCGAATGTGAGAAAACTAAAAATAAATTTTTACTCAAAGTTGCCGAGCAGCTTAACTTATGCACTATCATAAGGAAAAAAATTGAAGATGAAATTATTGAAGAGCCATCGGTAATTGTTGCAAAAGGAAATGTTATAAGGAAAAATGTTTCATCCGAGCTTGATGAATTAAGAGAACTTTTGTTTTCGGGGAAAGATTATCTGGTAACTATTCAACAGCGCGAAATTGAGAAAACGGGAATTTCTTCTTTGAAAATTTCATATAACAGCATTTTTGGATATTATCTGGAAGTAAGAAATACTCATAAAGACAAGGTGCCTCCGGAATGGATAAGAAAACAAACCCTTGCAAATGCCGAAAGATACGTTACCGAAGAATTAAAGCATTATGAAGAAAAAATTCTCGGCGCGGAAGAAAAAATTGTTGCACTTGAAACAAAAATATTCAACGAAATGGTGTTGAGTATTGCTGATTATATTCAGCCTATCCAGATCAATGCTTCATTAATTGCAAATCTGGATTGTTTATTATCGTTTGCATTTGTTGCACGGAAATATAATTATACGCGTCCGCAGATTAATGAATCGAAAATAATTGACATAAAGGAAGGTCGCCATCCTGTTATTGAACAACAACTTCCCCTCGGTGAGCAATATATTGCAAACGACATTTTTCTTGATACGGATACTCAGCAGATAATAATTCTCACGGGACCGAACATGTCGGGAAAATCGGCATTACTCAGGCAGACAGCATTGATAGTTTTGCTTGCTCAAATTGGCAGTTATGTTCCTGCAAAATCGGCAAAAATCGGAATTGTTGACAAAATATTTACAAGAGTCGGCGCTTCCGATAATATTTCTTCCGGGGAATCTACTTTCATGGTTGAAATGACTGAAACAGCAAGCATTCTGAATAACTTATCGGAAAGAAGCTTGATTCTTCTTGATGAAATAGGACGAGGAACAAGCACCTACGACGGTGTTTCCATTGCATGGGCAATTGCAGAATACCTGCATGAGCATCCGCATCGTGCTAAAACACTTTTTGCAACCCATTATCATGAACTCAATGAAATGGAACAATCTTTTCAGAGAATAAAAAATTATAACATTTCAATAAGAGAAGTTGAAAACAAAATTATCTTTTTAAGAAAGCTTATTCCCGGTGGCAGTGAACATAGCTTCGGCATTCATGTTGCTAAAATGGCTGGCGTTCCCGAATATGTTCTGAAAAGAGCCAATGAAATACTTAAACATCTCGAGAAAGAACACAGCAGCGATTCGCTGACCGGGAAAGAAAAAATTGATAATAAAAATTATCAGTTGAGTTTCGTTCAGTTGAATGACCCTCTTATGGAGCAAATCAGAGATGATATCCTTAAAACCGATGTAAATACACTAACGCCTGTGGAAGCGCTTTTGAAATTGAATGAAATAAAAAAGTTGGTGGGAGGGGAGAAAAAGTAATCGGTGGTCGGTAATCAGTAATCAGTATTGTTGTTTTATATAATTTCTTCGGATATTTGAAGTCGGAGAGTTAAATTTGTTAATCCTCTGCGGTCTTTGCGTTACTTTGCGAGAAATATTTTATTTAAACATATTTCTGCGTTCATCTGCGATATTTGTGTGAAATGTTTTTTTTCTTTCCAGTAGATTCCGCAAATCCACGCAGATTTCTTTTGTGATTTTTTATTAACTTTACAAACTTTATAAACCTTATAAACTTTTTTTAGATTGAAACGGAAGAAGCAAAAATATTTTATTATAATTATTTCGCTTTTATTGAGTTTTAATGTTTTTGCCCAACCAAAAAAATCTTTATCTGATAAATATTTTCCTTTCCTGAATGTTGATACAATATGGGTTGATTCGGTTTTTAATTCATTAACTCCCGAACAGCGGATTGCGCAACTCTTTATGGTTTCTGCGTATTCTAACTTAGAAAGAAAATACAATGAAAATGTTGCCGATGTAATTTGCCAGTATAATCCCGGTGGAATTATGTTTTTAAAAGGAGGTCCGGTACGTCAGGCAAATATGACAAATTATCTGCAGTCATGGTCTAAAGTTCCTCTGCTGATTGCTGTTGATGGTGAATGGGGTTTATCTATGAGGCTTGACAGTTGTGTTAGCTATCCCCGGCAAATGGCACTCGGCGCAATGCGCGATGATTCGCTGATTTATCTTATGGCAAAAGAAATTGCCGCCGAATGTAAACGAATGGGAGTACACATAAATTTTGCTCCCGTTGTTGATGTGAATAATAATCCCAAAAATCCTGTTATAAACACCCGTTCATTCGGAGAAAACAAATATGACGTTGCACGCAAGGGATTGCTTTTCATGAACGGACTTCAGCAAAACGGGATCATTGCCACAGCAAAACATTTTCCCGGACATGGCGATACTGAAAGCGATTCACATCATACTTTACCAATTCTTAATCAGGAAAGGAAAAGACTTGATGATGTTGAATTGTTTCCTTTCAGCTATTTGATAAAAAACAATGCACTCGGCGTTATGGTTGCACATCTTAATATTCCGGCACTTGACACCACGCAGAATCTTCCTTCTTCTTTATCAGGAAAAGTTGTGAAACATGTTTTACGGGATAGCATGGGTTTTAAAGGTTTGGTGTTCAGCGATGCTCTTAACATGAAAGGTGTGACGAATTATTATTTGCCGGGAGTTGCAGAAGTGATGGCGCTTAAGGCAGGCATTGATGTTTTGCTATGCTCCGATGACATTGAAACTGCCATTGAAGGAATTAAACTTGCAATTTATCTTGGTGATTTGTCGCAGGAAGAAATTGATGAGAAATGTAAAAAAATATTAGCTGCAAAATATTGGGCGGGACTTAGTAATTACAAGCCTATTAAAACCGAAAACCTCGTTAACGACCTGAATAAAGATGAAGCTGTTTTGCTGAGCAGAAGGCTTGTAGAGAATTCAATTACTTTACTCGAAAATAAAAAAAACATCATACCTCTTAAAAATATAGATACACTTTGCATTGCTTCACTGTCAGTTGATGAATATGAAACAACTCCGTTTCAGGAAATGCTCGGGAATTATGCCGATTTCAGTCATTATAACATAATGTCAACTGCCGACAGTTCGAAATTTGATTCGATGATTACCGAATTATATAAGTATAATCTTATAATAATAGGCATACACAGCCTGACAGGGTTACCATCAAGGAACTATGGACTTTCGCAAAATGTGATGGAACTTATTGATACCTTATCAAAAAATTCTAAAATAATAATAGATATATTCGGCAATCCTTACATGTTGTCGATTAAAGGAATGGAAAATGCAGATGCAATAATTGTTTCATATCAGGATAAAAAATTACCGCAGGAAATTTCGGCTCAGATAATTTTTGGTGGGACAGGAGTGAAAGGGAGATTACCGGTTACTGCATCTGAAAAATACCCTATAAATTCAGGTTTAAGAATTGATAAAACTATAAGATTAAAATATACAATACCTGAAGAAATTGGAATAAGTTCCGGGTATCTGAAAAAAATTGATTCGATTGCAATAGATGGTATTATTAAAAGAGCTTATCCCGGCTGTCAGATTATAATTGTAAAGAAAGGAAATGTCATTTACAAGAAGAGTTTCGGATATCATACATACGAGAAAAAAGTACCGGTTAAAAATACCGATATATACGATTTGGCTTCGCTTACTAAAGTGCTTTCCACAACTCTCGCAGTGATGAAACTCGAAGAAGAATGTAAGATAAATATCGAAAATAAAATTTCCGATTATCTGCCTGTTTTGAATAACAGCAATAAGAAAAAAATAATAATTAAAGATATTCTTACTCATCAGGCGGGATTGCAATCGTGGATTCCATTCTATAAAAAGACGATTGTTAAAGGAAAATTATCGTATGATATATACAGAACATATGAAAACGATACATTTCCGTTACAAGTTGCCGATAAAATATTCATAAGGAAAGATTATCCCGACACCATAATGAAAGAAATTGCCGAATCATCTTTGAAAAAGAAAAAAGAATATGAATACAGCGACATAGGCTTTTATTTAATGAAAAGTGCAATAGAAAACATTACCGGTGAAAAGATTGATAATTATGTTGAAAATAATTTTTACAAACCACTTGGATTATCAACAATGACATATAATCCGCTCCGGAAATTCAAAATTTCAAGAATTCCGCCGACTGAATTTGACAATGAATTCAGAAAACAGATAATTCAGGGATACGTGCACGACCCTGGTGCGGCAATGCTTGGGGGAGTTGGCGGACATGCTGGTTTATTTGCCAATGCAAACGATGTTGCAAAATTAATGCAAATGCTTTTGCAAAAAGGATTTTATGCCGACAGGAAATATATTAATGCAGGGATAATTGGCAACTATACAAAATGCCAGTTTTGCGATGAGGGAAACAGAAGAGGACTTGGCTTTGATAGGCCGGTAAAAGGAGGAAAACTAAGTCCTGCATGCAGGGATGCTTCACCAGAAAGTTACGGTCATACAGGCTTCACGGGCACTTATGTGTGGGTTGATCCGAAATATGATCTGATTTATGTTTTCCTTTCAAACAGGGTTTATCCCGATGCACAAAATAAAAAACTTGCCAATATGAATATCAGAACAGATATACAGCAGGTGATTTATGATGCGATAAAAAAATAGAAAAATAATTTACTTTTTCGGGTATGCAAATCAGCGTATGTAGTGAACATATGGCAGTCCGTTAACCTCTATATCCACTTATTTTTTCTTGCAAGTTCAATGATTTCGGACTTTGTTAAAGTGTTAGTTGTTTTTCCTTTTTGAATTATGTCATATTTTTCATCAGATAATTCTGAAGTACAAATTTTTGCGTTTTCTTCCCTGCTTCTTGTTGTTTTTACTATTGAATAACCCGCTACTTCAAAGGCAAGTTTTACGAAATTAAAATTTTTCATAATTTGAAATTTATGTTTATTTTAACATTCTTCCGGAACTATCTCTGGAATATGTAAAGATATTATATTGAAATAAATAAGAATATCGTGTTGTAGTAAATTCCTGTTGTAAGAATGAATGTTTGTCGTGTAATTTTTGTAAAATATAAAATGACAAACCAACAAGAAATTGTTTAATTGAAGATTTACAGTAAAAAAGACAAAAGGTGTTTGTACCCGATTCATACTTCATGCATCTTTAAAAAAATCAATATATTTGTACTTGAGACAACGGCAATGGGCAAAAAAAAACAGAAACAAATTTATCATATACACCCTGTCAGAACTGCGGAATTTAATTCCTCTTTATATAATTTATTTAAAAATAAACGACTCTGGATATTAATAATACTTGCTCTTACAGCAATAGCTTATATTCCTGTTTTTTCAAATGGTTTGATTGATTTCTGGGATGATGGAGTTTACATTACAAAAAATGAAATAATAAAACAATTAAACCTGAAAAAAATATTTACGGCTGTATATAGTGGCAACTATCATCCATTTGTTACTTTGTTTAATGCTCTCGAATATCATTTCTTTAAATTAAATCCTGTTGTATATCATTTGAATAATCTCTTGATTCATCTTTTAAATACTTTTCTTGTTTTTAAATTAATTGAAATCATTACTAAAAGGAATGAAATTGCAATAATCACTTCATTGTTTTTTGGCATTCACCCGATGCACGTGGAATCGGTTGCATGGGCGGCTGAGCGAAAAGATGTCCTCTATGCTTTTTTTTATTTGCTGGCATTAATTAATTACATTAAATATATTTCGGTTAAAGAAAAACACGACAGATATTTTGTTTATGCAATAATTTTATTCGTCTGCTCTCTTCTTTCAAAATCTTCAGCCGCAGCATTCCCTGTTCTGCTGTTGTTGGTGGACTGGTTTTATAAAAGAAAGTTTAATTTCAGATTAATGCTCGAAAAAATTCCGTTTTTTGTGATTGCTGTTATCTTCGGTATCGTTGCATTGAAAACTCAAAAGTTTGCCTTTTCTACGGACTACATAAATGAACATTATGCATTTTATGAAAAAATATTTTTATCGTGTTATGCGGTTTGTCTGTATTTCTACAAAATTATATTGCCTTTTAATTTATCAATAATATATCCGTATCCCGAAAGAATAAACGACCTTCTGCCAATAGGGTATATGTCGTTTGTTGCTGTTCTTGTCATCGCTTATTTTGCGTACAGATCGCTTAAAAAAACCAGATACGTGGTTTTCGGCTTGGCATTTTTCTTAATAACAATAGCGTTGGTTTTACAGGCTTTTCCTGTCGGCTGTTTTATTTTTGCCGAAAGATATTCGTACGTTCCATATATCGGAACTTTCCTGCTGGTAGGTGTTACATTTTCAAACATTATGAATAGTCCGAAAAAGAATGCGGAACCGTTAAAATATGTTTTTGTAACCATATTAGGACTTTCGGCGATAGCTTGTGTTATTCTTTCTTTTAACCGTGCAGGAATTTGGAAAAATGAAGAAAAATTACTTGTTGATGCAGCAAATAAGAAGCCCGGAACTATAACATGGTATTATGTCGGTAATTCATTTTATCTGAATAATGAATTTGAAAAAGCTAACGAATATTATTCAAAGTGCTTAAGAGTGGATTCAAATTATTCTAATTTAAATAAAATGCGTGGTATCGTAAATTTTAACCTCAACAGATTTGAAGATGCTATAAAAGATTTTAACAGGGCAATTAGACAAAGACCCGATGATACTGTTGCCTATCTCAACAGAGGAAACGCATTAAGCAAAATTGAAAAATATCTGGAAGCATTACCCGACTATGATTTTTATTTGAAACTGAAACCTGATGCGGGTGATGCTTATTTATTCAGGGGTGTGGCATATTATAACACAAATAATTTTAACGAAGCTTTGAAAGATTTCAATAAAAGCCTGCAGATTAATCCGAAGGATTCGCAGACTTATATGATGCGGGGTATGACATACTGCCAAATAAACAAACCTGAAGATGCCCTGAAAGACCTCATTATAGCAGGTAAAATGTATTCTTCGAATTTCAAGGTTTATTGCTGGCGTGCGTGGGCTTATTATGCATTGAGGGATAAAGACAGGACAAATATCGAAAAATCAATTGAGGATTATTCCAGAGCATTGCAGCTTATTCCCGATGACCAGACTGCATTGGTGTTCAGGGCAACAGCTTATAAGGATTTGGGTAAGTTTGATCTTGCAGTTAAAGATGCCGAAAAGGCAAAATCTCTCGGATATCCTTTAAATGTTGATTCTTTCAGGAAATGATTGAGGAAGTATTCAGTAGTCAGAAAAAAACGTAATAATTTTGCCCTAAGCCCTCAGCTCTCCGCTCCACGCTCTATTCAGAACTCTGAACGCAAAAAGTAAAACGCATAACGCTGAACTTCTTTTAAAAAAAATTAATATATTTGTACTTTAAGTTTCAACGATGGGCAAAAAAAAACAAAAGCAAATTCAATACACTCCTCAAACTAACGTTAAAGCGGCAGAACTAACTCCGTCTTCAAATAATTTGTTTAAAAACAAACAACTCTGGATTTTTATTATTCTTTTTCTGACAGCTCTTGCATACATTCCGATATTCTCAAATACTTTGATTGATAACTGGGATGACGGAGTTTATATTACTAAGAACGACATAATAAAAGAATTGAACCTGAAAAGATTATTTACCGCCTTTTATGGTGGAAACTATCATCCTTTTATTGCTCTTTTCAATGCCTTGGAATATCATTTTTTTGAATTCAATCCGGTCATTTATCATTTCAATAATCTTCTGTTTCATCTGCTGAATGCTTTTCTGGTTTTTAAATTAGTTGAAATGCTGACTAAAAAAAATGAAATCGCAGTAATCACTTCGTTATTTTTCGGCATTCATCCGATGCATGTGGAATCGGTTGCCTGGGCTGCTGAAAGAAAAGATGTTCTTTACACATTTTTCTATCTTCTCGCACTGATGAGTTATATAAAATATATCACCATTAAAGAAAAGAATGTAAAATATTTTATTTATGCATTGATTTTTATTACATGCTCATTGTTCTCGAAATCAGCGGCAGTGGCGTTTCCATTGCTTCTGTTTCTTGTTGACTGGTTTTATAAAAGAAAAATTAATTTTAAACTCATACTGGAAAAGCTTCCGTTCTTTGCCCTGGCATTGACATTCGGAATTATTGCCTTGTTTTCACAGAAGTCGGCAATTTCAACAAAAGATGTTGGAGCGCTTTTTGAATGGTGGGAAAAACCATTCCTCGCCTGTTATGCAACTTGTCTTTATTTTTATAAAATGTTTATTCCGGTAAATTTATCTGCAATATATCCATACCCCAACAGGACTGATGGCTTTTTGCCGATACTTTATTATTTATCGCCGATTGCGGTTTTGATTATTTCTTATTTTGTTTATAAAACATTGAAAACAACAAGATACATTGCTTTCGGGTTTTTGTTTTTCTTTATAACAATAATTTTAGTTTTGCAAATATTGCCTGTCGGCGGTTTTATAGTGGCAGAAAGATATGTTTACGTTCCTTATATAGGTACGTTCCTGATTTTGGGTATTGCATATTCAAATGTATTGAATAGTATGAAAAGTAAGGCAATTCAATTCAGACCGGTATTTACAATTCTTTTGTTATTATTTGCGGTAGTTTGTACTGCGTTGACTTTTGAAAGAACAAAGGTATGGAAACGAGGCGATACGGTATTTTTGGATGCAGTGAAAAATAATCCGGTTCCAATGGCTTTTGACAACATCGGCTATTTTTATTATTTGCGGAAAGAATATGATAAGTCGTTTGAATATTATTCAAAATGTTTGAACATTGACCCGAATTTTCATGAAGCACTTAACATGCGTGGAGTTGTGAATTTTAATCTCAATAAATTTAATGAAGCCGTGACTGACTACAACAGAGCGATACAGTTAAAACCTAATGATACTGCGAGTTATATCGGAAGAGCAAATTCACTGAGCAAAATAAATAAATTTGAAGAGGCAATTAAAGATTATAATTTTTACCTGAAAAATAAACCTAAAGCCGATGATGCTTATTTTTATAGAGGAGTTGCATACTTCAGCACAAACAGGTTTGATGAGGCAATGTCGGATTTTAATACAAGCATTAAACTAAACAAGAAAAATTTTCAGGCATATCTGAAAAGAGGAATTTTGTATTATAAGGCAGGTAAATTCATAGAAGCGTTAAATGATATGAATGAAGCGGAAAAATTAAATTCAGATAACTCGGAAATTTATTCGTGGCGCGGGTTAATCTATTATTCCATGAAAAATGTAAAGAAAGCAATTGAAGATTATACTAGTGCCATACGGCTTAATCCTAATGATGTTGCAGCTTATGTGAACAGAGCCGGTGCTTACCAGGATTTATTTCAGTTTGATAATGCAGTTAAAGATGCCGAGAAAGCCAAATCAATGGGCTTTCAGCTTGACGTTAACTATTTTAAAAGTAAAAAAAGATAAAAATGATTAACGATAAAAAAGTAATTATCGTTTTGCCTGCATATAATGCGGAAAAAACGCTTGAAAAAACATATAAAGAAATTCCTTTTGAATTTGTTGATGAGATTATTATTGTTGATGACGCTAGTGTTGACAATACTGTTGAAGTTGCCAGAAAAATAGGAATAAAACATATAATAAAGCATGAAAAAAACAAAGGATACGGCGGGAATCAGAAAACCTGTTACGATGCTGCGCTGAATCTTGGAGCCGATATAGTTATAATGCTTCATCCCGATTATCAGTATACACCAAAGCTTATTCCTGCTATGGTTTCTATTATTGCAAATGATTTGTATCCTGTTGTTTTCGCTTCGAGAATTTTAGGAAATGGTGCATTGAAAGGCGGAATGCCATTGTATAAATATATTTTCAACAGACTTTTAACATTGACGGAGAATATTTTAATAGGACAGAAATTATCAGAATATCATACCGGCTACAGGGCTTTTTCAAAAGAAGTGCTCAACAAAATAAATTATAAAGCAAATTCCGACGATTTTGTTTTCGATAACCAGATAATATCACAGATATTTTATGCGGGGTTTCAGATTGCAGAAGTTACTTGCCCTACCAAATATTTCGAAGAGGCATCTTCGATAAACTTCAGAAGAAGCATGAAGTATGGAATGGGTGTTTTGAAAACATCAATTTGTCACTTTTTGCAGAAAAAAGGATTGGCGAAATTCAGGATTTATGAAATCAAATAAATTTTAAATCCAGTTTGTTGTTAAAAAAACTTTAAACCTGCCTGCCGTCAATCAGGCTTTAAACTATTTTCAGGAATGAAAAAATTATCAGAAATATTTAAAGAAAAGAAAATAACATTCTCATTTGAGCTATTTCCTCCCAAAACAGAAGAAGGATACGAAAAGCTTTTTCATACCATTGATTTATTTGCAAAATGCAAGCCGGATTTTATTTCCGTTACATCCGGTGCCGGCGGAAGGTTACAGTATAAAATGAAAACCCTGCAGATTGTTGATTATATTCAGAGAAATAATTCAGTTGTCG
>JAQUPB010000036.1 GCA_029004185.1 Bacteroidales bacterium
CTTTTGTTCTTTTCATTTGCGGTCTTATCATAAAAAAATAGAAAACGGCAATAATCAGGACAAGAGTTAACATCGGAGCATAAGGATTTCCGCCGCTTTTGTCACCGCCCATCATTAAGATTCTTTCAAGGTTTGTCATAAGTATTTTTTTTAAATGGTTTAAAAATATATTTACTATTCAGGTACAATAACATTACAAATTATTTTTATTACAGTGGTATTGGGTTGCGTATTGGCAACTATGGAAATTGTTTTATTCTGTATTCCCTGTTTTCCTTCGCTGTTGAAAGTAACTTTTATAACATCTTCTTTACCGGGAGGTATTGCTCCTTTGGGAAATTCGGGAACAGTGCATCCGCAGCTGCCGGTTGCCTCGGTAATCACCAAATCTGCTTTCCCGATGTTTTTAAATTTAAATTCGTGTGTAACTTTTTCACCCCTTGTCACATTTCCGAAGTTGAAGAAATCTTCTTCAAACTGAAATTTTCCGAATCCTCCATTTTTATGGTCGGTAGCACTTACCGGATTATTCACAAGGTCGGTGGAAATTTTTTCCGAAGTCTTCGGTTTACATGAAAATGCTGTTATCATAATAATAATGAACAATGATGATAAAAATTTTTTCATATACATTTTTGATTTCTATTAAAGGCAAAATTAAAAAAAATATTTTAAAAATGATATTTCAATCAATCAATCCTCTTCCTGACTTATTTATTAAACCCTGTTCTTTCAAATTGGCTGCAAGTTTATCAAGAATGCCGTTTATAAAATCTTTGCTTTTACGGGTACTGTATATTTTTGAAATTTCAATATATTCATTAAGTGTGACTTTTATGGGTATTGTTGGAAATTCAGTGAGTTCGGTGATGGCCATGTTCATTAAAATAATATCAATAAGTGCAATCCTTTCAATTTCCCAGTTTTTTGCACGGTCAGCAATCATTTTTTCATTCTTTTCTTTGTTTTCAATTGACTTTATAAACAGGTCACCTACAAGTTTCTTGTCTTCCGGTTCATCTTTGTATAAAGGCAGTATGAAATTATTCTCCTCTTTGTTTTCATTAAGGTTTAATAAAAATTTTGTTATAATTGAATTTACCAGATAAATATCATTTCCCCAGAATAAGTTTTTCTCTTCAAAATAATAAAGCAAACTTTCCTGTTCGGTAATTATATCCTGATAAACATTGGCAATAAAATCTTTGTCTTCCTGAAATGTTTTGCAATTATTCAACTGTGCAAATGCTTCTGCATTATTTTTTATGGCTGTTATAATTTTTTTTATTAATTCTTTTTCATGCTGCCAGTCTATTTGTTTTTCTTTGGCTGCAGTGATGAGATTTTTATTCTCTGTGATAATTATCAGTGCTTTATTCAATAAAAATTTCCTGTAAAAACCCAGATCGTTTTTATTAGGCTGGAATTTATTTTTTTCGTCTTCTTCAAGTTTAACGAGGCGGTTATGTATTTCCTGTAAAAGCGAAAAAAGATGAATGTAAAGGTCATATATTTGTTCAATACTTCTGAACAATTCCTGTTTGCTTTTCTCCGTATCGCTGCTTTTCGACTGAAAGAAAGCATACAATGCCAAAAAGACCTTTATTCTTAAATATCTTCGGTTTAACATCTAAACAACTAAAATAATCTTCTGCAAAAATAGGCTATATTTTTTAAAATCAAAGAAAGATGATTCAGTTTACAGTTCTCAGTCTTCAGTTTCCAGTTAAAAATAATAACGATTTTTAACTCTTTGCCCTCTGCTTCCCGCCCTAAGCTCCCTGCTCATCAATCAGAACAAAATCAAGCTGCTTTTTTGACAGGTCGGCATTTGCAACTTTAATTTTTACTTTATCGCCAAGCTTATAAGTATTTCTGTTGCGACGGCCTACTATCATGTAATTATCTTCATCAAGATAGTAAAAATCATCATCAATATCTTTTAATTTTATCATTCCTTCGCAGTGATTATTTATTATTTCCACGTATATCCCCCATTTTGTCACTCCCGAAATGATTCCGTCAAAAACTTTTCCTATTTTATCTGATAGATAAAGAACCTGCATGAATTTTATGGATTCGCGTTCCGCTTCGGCTGCCTGCATTTCCATTTTTGAAGAGTGTTTGCACATTTCTTCAAGTTTTTCAGTATTTTCTGCAGGGCTGTTGTTCAGATATTTTTCAAGAAGACGGTGAACAAGAACATCGGGATAACGGCGTATGGGTGATGTAAAATGAGTGTAAAACCTGAAAGCCAGACCATAATGACCTATATTATTTGTTGTATAATGTGCTTTCGCCATTGTCCGGATGGCAAGATTTTCAATCATGTTCTGCTCATTTTTTCCTTTCACATTTTCGAGCATATTATTCATTGATTCGGAAATATTCTTTGCGGAATTTGTTTTTATTTTATATCCTAATTTTCCGACAAAACGAGCTAATTCAATTAATTTTTCAGGATCAGGTTCATCATGCACCCTGTAAACAAATGGTTTTGTTTGTTTGTTTTCTTTTTTCATTCCTGCAAGTTCGGCTACTTTCCTGTTGGCAAGAAGCATGAAATCTTCAATCAGCATGTTTGATTCTTTCTGCTGTTTTAAAAATACCCCTATAGGTTTTAAATTTTCGTCAAGTTCAAATTTTACCTCAGCCCTGTCAAATTCGAACGAACCGCGGCTGATTCTTTTTTTACGGAGTTTTTTTGCAAGATTATTTACTGCAGTTAATTCATCGGCAAAATCGCCCTTCTTTTTTTCAAGGATTTCCTGAACTTCATCATAATTAAACCGTTTGTTTGAATTAATAATGGTTTTTCCGAACCATTCATTTCTTATTTCAGCATCTTCATTCAACTCAAAAACTGCAGAAAAACAGAGTTTATCTTCATTCGGGCGAAGCGAACAAATAACATTTGACAAATTTTCGGGCAGCATCGGAATTACCCTGTCAACAAGATAAACCGAAGTTGCACGGTGCAATGCTTCTTTATCAAGAAGAGTATTTTGCTTTATATAATTTGTAACATCGGCAATATGAACGCCAACTTCAGAATTTCCATTATTCAGTTTTCTGAATGATATTGCATCGTCAAAATCTTTTGCGTCAACCGGGTCGATTGTAAAAGTTGTGATATTCCTGAAATCCCTTCGTTTTTTAATTTCGGTTTCGGGAATAATTGAAGAAATTTTATTTGCTTCTTCGGTAACTTTTTCCGGAAAATGCAAAGGAAAATCATAATCAACAATAATAGAATTTATTTCAGTTCTTGTTTCGCCGGGATTGCCAAGCACTTCAATAACTTCACCAAAGGGACATTTGGAATTTTCTGCCCAGTCGGTAATTTTTACAACTACTTTTTGTCCGTTTTTCGCACCTTTTAGAAGATTAAGTGGAACAAATATGTCTGTTCCTATATTATTATCGGAAACAAAAAAAGCAAAACGCTCAGAGATTTTTAGCGTGCCTATAAACTCTGTTTTTGCTCTCGAAACAACTTCTATTACTTCACCTTCGGGCTGTTTGTTTTTTCTTTTAGGATAAAGGAAAATTTTAACGGTATCGCCGTTTAATGCGGTTTTCAGGTTTGATGCAGAAACTTTAATGTCTTCTTCCGATTGTTCGGATATTATAAATGCCCTGCCCGACGAAGTCATGTCAACTATTCCGGTAATATATGCTGTTTGCTTCTTTATTTTCTCAAGTTCTTTAGGATTTATTTTAAATTTTCCCTGATATTCCTGAACGAGATATCCCCTTTTTGAAAGCTCGGAAAGTGTGTTTATTATCAATTGTCTGAATGATTTATCGGTTTTTCCAAGTCGCTTGCAAACCTGTTTATAGTTTAAAGTTTTTGTGAAATTCTGAACAAAGATTTCAAAGACATCTTTCTGTAACGCCTCAAGAGGTTTAGTTTTTTCTGATTTATTTTTTGACATTATTGTAATTATTGAGTAAAGTTTTGTAAAAAATTACAAAGTGGATAAGTTAGTTTTACAACGAATAATCTGTGAATCTGTGGCGTTTTTATTTTTTAAATTTCAAAAATTTCAAATTCGTAATTTTCCATTATCTGGTTTGCAAGAAGAAGTTTACAGGCAGTATCGACTTTCTTGCCTGCTGTTGTTTTATCAGATGCTTCTATTTCAAGAGTAATATGTTTACCGATTCTGATATTTGTAATTTCCGACAGGTTAAGATTTTTCATGCTTGAAGTTACGGCTTTACCTTGCGGGTCGAGCAATTCTTTTAATGGCATAACATTTATTTCAGCTCTGAATTTCATGATTTTTTTTTGATTTTGAAATATTGTTGAACAAAGATAAGATTATGTACAAAATTGTAATCATCGGTATTGCAATAAAATAAAATATTGCGAGAAGAATTATAGAAATAAATAAAAACGAATATACAAGTTTGTTTTCTTTCAGCGAGAAGGTTTTAAATTTAAGTGCAAACAAAGGAATTTCAGATATCAGCAGCGCAGAAACGATAAACGTAAGAGAGATTAAAACTATGGGATTTAAAATAATCACAATAAAAAGATACTCGTTGCTAAAGAAGGAACAGTAAGGATTTTGGAGTATAAGTGGAAATGACATTATAAAAATAGCATTTGCAGGAGTAGGTAAACCGATAAAATGTTCTTCCTGGCGAATATCCAGATTATACTTTGCAAGCCGCAATAATGAAAATACGGTAATTAAAAAACCAAAACATGCAAAATAAGGTGAAATATTTATATTGCTTATGCTTATGCTGATAAAAATCAGTCTGTACATCAGAATTCCCGGTACAAGTCCGAAACTTATGGCATCAGCGAGAGAATCAAGTTGTTTTCCGAATTCCGACTTTACATTAAGAGCACGGGCAACAAAACCATCAATAAAATCGAAAATTACTGCAAGATAAACAAAATATGAAGCCATCCATAGCTCACGGTTTATAAGAGAAATCACCGCAAAGCAACCACAAAGAATATTAATGCATGTTACTGCATTTGCGATATGTTTATCAATTTTCATTTATTTTATTAAACTTTTATGTCAGGGCTAAAGCCGGTTCATGCCGGGTTTCAAAACCCCGACCTTAAGGCAGGGGTTACAAATATAAATACACTTTTTGGACTTTAGTCCTGATTTTAAACGATTATTTTAACTTTTTGCAAAAATCAAAAGGTTGTAAGAAAAATTCTATTGATAATTTTTACTTTACAACCTTTCGGATTTATTTTAATTATTATTTTATTTTGTTGTATTTTCCTGTGCTTTTGGTGCTTCTATTTTTAAGAGTTCAACTTTGAAAATTAAAGTAGAACCACCCGGAATTACCTGATTTCCGGTATCACCATAAGCCAAATCAGACGGAATATATAATTCGTAAACCGAACCTATGTTCATTAATTGTAATCCTTCAATCCAACCTCTTATTACACCGTTTAATCCGAATGTTGCAGGTTCACCTCTTTTGTACGATGAATCAAAAACAGTACCGTCAATTAATTGTCCTTCATAATTAACTGTTACCTGATCGGCTTCGGTTGGCTTTTTGCCTTTTCCCTGTTTGATTACTTTATACTGCAGACCGCTTTTGGTTTCAATAACTCCTGCTTTTTTCTTGTTTTCGGCAAGAAATTCAACACCTCTTCTTTTATTGGGCTCTGATGCTTTCATTGCTTTTTCCTGTTCTTTTTGCATCATTTCCTGCTGAAATGCCATAAGGATTTTTTGTTTATCAACTTCCTTGAAAATCAAAGAATCTTTTCCGTTGATTGCATCGTTTATTCCTGCCGAAATAGCTTCGGTATTAAATTTTATAGATGTATCGGCTTTAAGGTTGCGTCCGATGTTTGTACCTATAACATAACTAACCGAATCCATTTTTGTTTTTAATTCAGCTTTTTTATCTGTTTTTTTATCACATCCCATGAAAAGAATTATTGACAAAATTGCGGAACCGGTAAAAAAATATTTTTTCATTTTGCTCTAAATTTGGTTAATAAATTAATTGATATTTTCAGCAAAGTTAAAATATTATTGTTTAAAAAATAATATTTTTTTGTATTCATATTAGATTTATTTTTACAAATTATTCTTAGTCTTAATTTATGATTCCTTTATCTGTTGTAATAATTGCATATAACGAAGAACGGAATATTGAAAGATGTCTGGAATCGGTAAAAGATATTGCTGACGATATTGTTGTGCTTGATTCTTTTTCTACCGACAGAACCGAAGAAATATGCAGAAATAAAGGGGTAAGGTTTTTTCAGCACAATTTTGATGGTCATATCGAGCAAAAAAACCGTGTAATAACTTTTGCAAAATTTCCGCATATGCTCTCTCTTGATGCGGATGAAGCGCTATCGGAAGAATTAAAAAACTCCATACTTGATGTGAAAAAATCTTTCAATTGCGATGGTTATACTTTTAACCGGTTGACAAATTATTGCGGAAAATGGATTTATCATTGCGGCTGGTATCCCGATAAAAAGCTGAGATTATGGGACAGCCGGAAGGGGAGCTGGGGAGGTATAAATCCTCACGATAAATATGAAATGGATAAAAATTGCAAAATACAACATCTCAAAGGCGATTTATTGCATTACTCATATTATTCGGTTGAACAGCACAAATTGCTGGCAGAAAAATACAGCACCATTTCTGCCGAAGATATGTTTAAAAAAGGGAAAAAAGCATCTTTGTTCAAATTGATTTTCAGTCCCCCATTTAAATTTTTTCAATGTTACTTTCTGAAATTTGGTTTTATTGACGGGCGTTATGGCTTCATAATATCAAAGCTTTCGGCATATATTACCTATCGGAAGTATTATAAATTGAAGAAACTTTATTCAGAAAATGCATAGAAAAAATTTCAGGAAAATATATTTTGTTTTAATTATTGTTTTCTTTTACGAAACAGCATTTCCTGGTATTTCAAATGATTCGGTTTTTGTCAAAAAGGCAGGAATTGATAAATATTTTTTCAAATCGTTTTTTTTGGATTGCAGAGATGTTGCAGTTTCACCTATTTACTGGAATAAAAAAAAGTTGATTGCAACATCGATTTTTGTGGGTTTGTCTGCTATTTGCTATACTCAGGATGAAGAAATTCAAAAGATATTTCAGAAGAACAAAAACGTAGATTTGGATAATATTTCAAAATACGGACTTGAACCCCTTGCAAGCAAATATACAATGATTGCCGTACCATGTTTATCATACCTTGGAGGTGTTGTTTTTAAAAACGAAAGAATCAAAAAAACAGCTTTATTATCGGCAAAAGCTTTAGCTATTTCATCAATGATTTCCGTTATCGTAAAATATTCCGCTCATCGTCAGCGCCCCTATGAAGCGTATCAGGCAAATTCAAAGTTATTTGACGGACCATCATTCGAAGATAAACACCTTTCTTTTGTTTCGGGACATACAATTTCTATCTTCTCCGTTGCAACAATTTTTGCTTCGGAATACAAAGACATAAAAATGATTCCGGTGATATCGTATTCACTTGCAGGATTGGCAGGCATTTCAAGAATTTATGAAAATGATCATTGGGCAAGCGATGTGGTGTTTGGTGCAGCACTTGGATTTGGAATCGCAAAGTTAATTTATAATAAAAATAATTGGAAGATTCAGCTGACACCTTATTCCAATGGAAAAACCACAGGGATGGCTGCGGTGATGAAGTTGTAAAGGATCAATAAATTTTTAACTTCATAATTCAAATGGAGAAGTTCTCAGTTCTCAGTTTTCAGTTCTCTTAATTTCTTTTACAAATAATAAAATTCCGGAGTTTTAAATTATTTTAATGCTAAGCACTAACTAATGGAGTTAGTTAAAAATTTCAGAAATAAAAGCTGTGACTATCGGGATAAATCCAACTATAAAACATTTTTTTACTAATAACATAATGTCCAATGACTAACTGAGAACTGAAAACTGAAAACTATTTCTACAGAAGCGTAAGGAAAGCTGCCAAAGCCCCGAGAATTACGGTGATAAATTTCTGAATGTTGTACTGGTGGTTTTCGCTTGTTTCGAAAAGTATTGATGTGGACACATGAAGAAAAACACCTACTACCAATGCCATTATGTAATTGAAATATTGAGATAAATTTCCCACGATGTTGTCGTTTATAAGATAGCTTGTCAACGAACCGGCAGGAGTAATAAAAGCAAACAGTATGAGTAAGAGAAGAGCACTGTTTTTTTTCATTCCTGAGCTGAGAAAAAGAGTCATAAGCAATATTGAAATCGGAATATTATGAATAACAATTCCTATAAGTAAAGTATGTTGTACTTCTTTGTCGAAAGTATCTACAAGGGGCATTCCTTCCAGGAAAGAATGAATGCACAAACCAATCATAATCGCAAGGGGAAATATTTTATTTTCATGCGAATGGATATGAGAATGTCCGTGTTCAATACCTTTTGTAAGAAAATCAAGCAGAACCTGAATTAAAAATCCGGTTAAAATAAAAATACCCGGATTCAATGGAGTTTCAACCGAATATATTTCGGGAATAAGACTTAAAGTACTTATTGCAAAAAGAAATGCACCGCTGAATGACAACAATAATTTCAGCAATTTTTCGCTTTCTTTTTTTATAAAGAAAATAACAGAACCGCTTAATAGTACTCCGAAAAATAATATTAAATAAATGTATAAATTACCTGGCATTAAATTATGTTATATTATTCAACTGCAAATATAAAGAATTATGATGCTATATTTAAAATAGATAAATTGTCTAATTGTTAAATTGTTTTTTGTTTTTAAATATGCTGTTGATATTGGATTTATAACAATTTATCAATATAACAATTAAACAATTATGGTTTATTAAAAGTTAAATTATTAACTGCGTGTAATATGTAAAACAAAAAGCCACTGTTTTTCAACAATGGCTTTTGTTGATATATTTTTTTTTATTGAAGAGTGAATACAACAGGCATATTATACTGAACCCTTACTGCTTTTCCTGCTTGTTTTCCTGGTATCCACGGAGGCATGATTTTAACGACTCTCAAAGCTTCTTCATCGCATCCGCCGCCAATACCTCTAAGAATTTTTACGTCTATAACCCTTCCGTTTTCATCAACAACAAAAGTGATGTAAACTTTTCCCTGAATACTGCTTTCTTTAGCCATTTGAGGATATTTAATATTATCCTGCAAAAATTTAATTCGGGCTTCGTCGCCGCCGGGATAAGCAGGCATTTCTTCAACAATTGTAAATACAGGAGGCGCTTGTTCTACTATAACATCTTTTTTAGTATCCTCTACAACTTGTATTTCGTCGGTTGGCGGAGGCGGAGGCGCCTGATTCATTTCTTCCTGGTTTAAACTTGCTGTTTCAACAGTTGTATCACTTGTAACAACAGGTGCAGTAAATTTCACTTTTTGTTCCATTGCTTCGGGAGGAGGTGGAGGAGGAGGTGGTGGAGGCGCATCTTCGGGGGGCTTGTTGAGATTGGCAAGCTCGGCAGAAATTGTTTTATCAACATTTACAATTCGGTTTTGTGTAAATATTAAAAAAGGAATACCGACAGCCAGAGTCAGAGCCGTAATTGATATTATTAAAGCACGCGTAACATATTTCTTATAAACTTTTCTCAGATAATATGCACCGTAATCTTTATATCTGTTTCTGAATACTATTTCGTCTAAACTTTCTGTTTTTTCTTTTGCCATAATTTGATATAATTTAAAATATTTGGCTCAAATTTATTTTGGCGCTGATTCAAGTAGCTTCTTTTCTTCCTTGGAAATATCAACTACCGCATAACTGCCTATATCGCATATTGCCATTTCATCAATAACATCAACAATACTTCTGTATTTAACTTTATCATCAGCAGCTTTTATGAGAATAATTGGTCCTTTTTTGTCATTTTTCTTTATTTCCTTTATTTTTCTGTTCAGCGTTGAATCAGCCATTTTTAATTGTCCTTTCAGAACTTTTTCTTTTAACTCAGCTATTTGTTTGAAAGCTGTTTTGTTTTTTTCAAGTAAAAATTTCCTGAGACCGTCTTTGCTCAAATCCGTTTTAATAACCGGAGGATTTGGAGTATCCTTATCTATTGAACCTTGATACAAATAAACCACCTTGTCGTTTTGGGTTAGAATAATATTATATGTTCGGTCTTTAGGAACTTTAATCTGTGATTCCGGTTTTTGCAATGTGTCTTTTTTAGGCATGGTAATTTCCATTACTTTCGGCTTGCTGAAAGCTGTTGTAAGCATAAAGAAAGTAATAAGCAGGCACATAAGGTCAACCATAGGAGTCATATCCAAATGTGGAGAATGTTTTTTTGCTCTTCGTTTACCGCCTTTTTTGCTTTTTTCTTCTTGAATAATTTCGCCCATAATTATTTATTTTTTGAAATTTTAATTAAGTTTAGCTTCTTCTTTCTGAAGATTTGTAATCAGGTTGAATTTCTGAACTTCATTATCAAGTACAATATCCATAACTTTTTTAACGGTTTTATAATTAGCTCCGCCGTCTCCTTTTATGGCAACTTCGGCATTAGGATTTTTTTGTCGTGAAATACGAACCCAATACCATAATTCCGATGCTCTTCCGTTTGCCGAATCAAGAGGTATGCCGGTTTGCATTTTTTCTTTTTCTTTAGGTTCTTCTGTTAACAACCATTTGGGAATATCTTTAAAAGGCATTCCGAAAGATGCACCTTTGGTAAATTTGTCAATTAATTTGGCATCTCTTTTTACATCAAGATTTATACTGAATTGCTTTGCCATTTCCAGAAAAATTTCTTTTCGGAAATGAGTTGATGAATCAGCACCATTATCAACATTAAAAAATACATTATCAGCACTGTCAACATAAATTGTCATTAAGTTTTTATCAGGGGCCTGTTTTTCAGAAATAGAAGAAGGTGAATCAATAACTGCTGCTTCCTGTGGTCTGAACGATGTTGTTAACATAAAAAATGTTAACAGCAATGAAAACAAGTCCACCATTGGTGTCATATCAATATGGGGTGATTTGGCTTGGACTTTAATTTTTGGCATAACTTATAAGTTTTAACTATAAATTAAAAACTATAAACTTACTTATCTCTTTGTTTGAGCTGCAAATGTTTGTACCAAACTGAATCCTGCTTCATCCATTTTGTAAGTTAAACCGTCAACCCTTGTAGAAAAAACATTATAAAGAATGATAGCTAAAGTTGAACCCGTAATACCAAATGCTGTATTAATAAGAGCTTCGGATATACCTGTTGCAAGAGCCAAAGCATCGGGTGCGCCCGCCTGTGCCAGAGCAGCAAATGCCCGAATCATTCCTAATACTGTACCGATAAGACCAATTAAAACTGCAATTGATGCTATTGTTGAAAGTATTACGAGATTTTTTGAAAGCATCGGAAGCTCAAGTGCTGCCGCTTCTTCCCACTCTTTCTGCATAGCCAGTACTTTCTGTTCTTTGTCCATGTTTGTGTCTTGTTGCAAATCTCTGTATTTTAACATGGATGCTTTTACAATATTTGCCAAAGAACCTTTCTGTTTATCACATTCAAGAACAACTTCTTCTATTTTATTTTCAGATAATAATATTTGAATATTCTTAACAAAAATATTTAATTTTTGTTTTCCGCTGGCTTTATTAATCATTATCATTCTTTCAATAGAGTAAGTTAGAAGAACAAGAATTACAGCCATTAATACGGGGACAATAACTCCTCCTTTATACATCATTGCAAGAAAATTGCCCGGTATAGGATGTCCTCTTTCAGGAACACCCAAAACAAGGTTATACAACATAGACCAAAATCCTTCACCCATTTTCCAACCTGTAGCTGCCCCGCCTTCAAAATTTTCAGGGTTGCCTAAAAAGTACAAATAAATAAATCTTGCAATTATCCATGTACTTATAAGTACAGTTGTTGCAAATGCTGATTGTAAAGATTCCTTTAAACCTTGCCCTTTAATACTTTTGTTTTTAGTCATTTTTTTGAGATTTTAAGATTAATAATATTGTTTTTATTTTCTTTACTGGTTTTTAATAATTTTTAGAATAGCAAATATATAAAAATTGTTTTAATAAAAATTTTTTTGATGAAATTTACTATAAAAATAACACATATTAAATGGTTTTAAAAGTATTATTAAGTTAAAGGCAGCAATAAATCAGTTAACGGTTGATAATTCGTGGTGTATTTCAAAAATGACCGGTAATAAAAACTCAATGGTATAATTGTTGTTTTGTATATTTGTACACATAAATAAAACCTTCTGTGAATAAAATTATCTTCATATTAATCTTTTTTTTATCGCTATTCGGATACGAAAACATGAGCGCCCAAGAAAGGGTGCCGGGAGGGATAAAAGTTAAGGCAATCGTAATTGATGGTGACACAATACCTTATGTTGAGCTTGCAGAAATTAAAGTATACGGAAAAAAAGTTTTTAAAACCAATAAAGAGAGAAAACAGTGGGACAAACTTGTAAAAAATGTGAAAAAAGTTTATCCGCTCGCGAAAATAGCGGGGATAAAAATGAGGGAATATGAAGCAATTTTGATTCATATAAAAGATGAAAGAAGCAAAAAAATATTGATGCAAAACGCCGAAAAAGCATTAAAATCTCAGTTTGAAAAAGATATAAGACAACTTACATTTTCGCAGGGAAGAATTCTAATAAAGCTGATAGACAGGGAAACAGGAAAAACATCATATCAGATAATCAGGGAATTCAGGGGCATGATTCAAGCGGTGTTCTGGCAAACTTTGGCACGTATTTTTGAAAATAACCTTAAAGACGAGTATGATCCTTTCGGTGAAGATAAAGCCATTGAAGAAATAGTTCTGAAAATTGAAAGCGGAGACATATAAAATAGTTTAAAGTTTTCAGTTTGAAGTTTAAAGTTGAAAAATCGTTAATTTCATTAAAAATATTTAGTTTTGCTGATATATAATTATTGTAACGTTTTGAAAAGAATTTCATTATACGCACTAAAATTATCCCCCTTTTTTAAGGGGGATTACAGGGGGTTATTGCTAAATATATTTTTTTTCTCATCTATAGCTTTTTCTTTTGCGCAAACCGACACAACCGATTATTACAAGAAAAATTATTTTCATTACGACGACTACGTTTATAAAAACAATATTAAAACAGTTTTGCTGCATCAGGAAACATGGGAATTTTCGCCTCCGATAATTGAACTTAACGGAACGGAAAAATTAAAATTAAGTTTTGACGACCTTGATGGCGATTTAAAAAATTACTCTTACACCGTGGTTCATTGCGATGCAAACTGGCAGCCCTCAAATATGCAAACACTCGAATATATCGACGGGTTTACCGAAGATAATATAAGAAATTACAACTATTCTGTTAATACAATTCAGAAATACACACATTACAGTTTTACATTTCCGAATGAAAATCTCAGGCTCACAAAATCGGGAAATTATTTGTTGAAAATATATCTTGAAAATGATAAGGAAAATATAGCAATCACCCGAAGATTTATGATTGCAGAGCCGCTGGTAGCCGTTGAAGCTAATGTGAAACGTGCAACTGCACTTGAATACAGGGATTCAAGACACGAGATAGACTTTGTTATTAAAACAGGTTCTTATTTAATAAGTAATCCTTTAACAGATTTGAATGTTGTAATTACTCAAAACGACAGGTGGGATAATGCAATAAGCAATCTGAAACCTCTTTTTATAAGAGGGAATGAGCTGATATATGATTATGAAAAAGGAAATACTTTTATTGCAGGCAATGAATTCAGACAGGTTGATATAAGAAGCTTAAGATATCAATCAATGAATATCAGAAAGATAACTTACGACTCTCTTAAAAATCATGTATATCTGCTTTGCGATGTAAAGCGTTCCGGAAAAACACATCTTTCATTCAACGATATAAACGGAAAATTTTCAGTAATAAATCAAGATAGAGGAAATGGCGAAGTTGAAGGAGATTATGCTTATGTTCATTTTTGCCTTCAGTATAATCCGTTTGAATTGCAGGGAAATGTGTATTTACTGGGAGCGCTCACAGGCTGGCGGTTTTCAAAAGAATCGCAGTTAAAATATAACCCGAAAAGGTATTTTTACGAAGCCACTTTATATTTGAAACAGGGATATTACAATTACATTTATGTGCTTTTAAAAAATAACGAAAAAAACGCCGATGAATCGTATATTGAAGGGTCATACTATGAAACGGAAAACCAGTATTGTATCTATGTATACTACCGCGAACCGGGTACTTTATATGATAAGCTGATAGCTTATAAAAAAATAAATTCTTAAGAATACATTATATGGCAATTCCATCTTTAAATAACAGACGAAATGTAAAGTGAAAAACCAACCAGAGTATAATGAGTATCAAAATTGGTTTTATTGAGATTTTAGAAATGCTTGTATTTTTTGATATATGTACCGACTTGTTTCTTTTGTTTTTTGAAAATAAATAAACAACACTCACAACAACACCATTAAAAATAAGCATTATTATAATGAAAAAATTGTTAAATGGAATGTAAAAAAGAAAGCATAATACACCTCCCCATAACCAGGAATAAATACAGGTTTGTAAAGTAAATTCCCGTCTTGTACTGCTATGTTTTATATAGTAACGGGTATGCGACAGATACATGAAATATTTTGTAATATTAATACCAAGAGCAGCTATGCATAAAACGGAAATTATTATTGAAATTACTTCATAAGTCAAACCCATATTAAAAAAATTAAAAATGGAATCCACATGTCTGTTGGGGAGAACAAGGGTTATTGCAAACTGCCCGAAAAATAACACATAACCATTTATTCCCAACCAAAGGAAAAATACCTTAAAAAGCCCGCCGGTTCTTTTTATAACATTAAAAATTCTGAATGATAAAATTGCTATTATTAAGCAAATAAAAGGTCCTGATAAATAATTGAAAAAAATAGAATGGTTGTTAAAAACAATTTTATTTGTGTATTTTACAAAGGAAAAATATAATATTGGACTTAAGTTGTAGAAATTTCCGGTAACAGCATTTACTATATTCAGAATAATATTTATTGAAATAAAAGACAGGGCGAACAGAACACCGGAATTAATAATTCTTTTAATTATTATTTTTTGCGGTTCGCCTATTATATCCAGTTCTTCTGTCATTTTTTACTTTTTTCAAGAATATTCAGTTTTTCTTTAATTACACTTATTTTAGCTTCTGCATCAGCTTTTTTTCTTTGTTCTGTTTCTATTATTTCGGCTTTTGCATTTTTAACGAATTTCTCGTTGCTGAGTTTCTTGTTTACTGAATTCAAAAAACCTTCCAGATAATTAATTTCTTCTTTGAGTTTTTTTACTTCAGATTCGACATTGCCGGCTATATTAAGCGGAACATAAAATTCGTCGGATTTAACAAGAAAAGATAATGCTCCCTGAGGTTTTTCTTCCACATAATTTATTTTATCAAGATTTAAAAGCTTAATAATTAATTCCTCAAAATATTTTAAATTAAAAGCTGAAGAAGTTTTCTTGATTTTCAGTTCTATTTTTTCCTTTAAAGGAATGTTATTGCTTTGCCTTATGGTTCTTACAGAAACAATAATTTCCTTAACATATTCGAAATTATCAATGGTTTCTTTTTTGTATTTTTCAACATCGGGCAATTGCGAAATTATTATGCAATCTTTATCTTTTCGTTCTTTTATTAAATGCCAGATTTCTTCTGTAATAAAAGGCATGAAGGGATGCAAAAACTTCAATAATTTTTCAAATATTTCAATTGTCGAAGTAGAAGTTTTTTTATCAATAGGCTGTTGATAAGCCGGTTTGATCATTTCCAGGTACCACGAACAGAAATCATCCCATATCAGTTTATACATTGCCATTAAAGCTTCGGAAATTCTGTATTTTTCAAAATGAGAATTTACTGTCTCAATGCTTTCATTGAATTTAGCATCAAACCACTCAATTGCTACTTTTGAATAACCGGGCTGTTTAATGTTTTCATCAATTTCCCAACCTTTTATCAGCCGGAATGCATTCCATATTTTATTTGAAAAATTTCTACCCTGCTCCATCAGACTTTCATCGAAAAGCAAATCACCGCCTGCAGGTGAACAAAGCATCATCCCAACGCGAACTCCATCGGCTCCGTATTTTTTTATCAGCTCAATCGGTTCGGGTGAATTGCCCAGTGACTTCGACATTTTTCTTCCCTGCTTGTCTCTAACAGTACCGGTAAGGTAAACATTTTTAAACGGAATATTTTTTTGATATTCATATCCTGCCATTATCATTCTTGCCACCCAGAAAAATAATATTTCAGGGGCAGTTATCAAATCGTCGGTAGGATAATAATATTTTATGTCTTTATTTTCAGGATTTCTTATTCCGTCGAAAACCGAAACAGGCCACAACCACGACGAAAACCATGTGTCAAGAACATCTTCATCCTGCTTTAAATTTTCTATTTTAATATCTGCGTTTTTCTTTTTAGCAATCTTTAAAGCATCTTCTTTTGTTTTGGCAACAATAATTTCTCCGTCGGGCATATAATATACAGGAATTCTGTGTCCCCACCATAACTGACGTGATATGCACCAGTTGTGAATATTCTCCATCCAGTGACGGTATGTATTTTTAAATTTCGAAGGATATACTTTTATGGTATCATTTATTATCGCATCAAGAGCAGGTTTTACAAATTTTGTCATATCGCAGAACCATTGCATCGAAAGCTTCGGTTCTATTATTTCATCGGTGCGCTCGGAAAAACCTATATTATTTATAATTTCCTCAACCTTTACCAGGTGCCCTTTTTGTTTTAATTCTTCGACAACTTTTTCGCGTGCCGTAAATCTGTCTTCACCGATAAAAATTTCAGCTTTTTCGTTAAGCGTTCCGTTGTCGTTGAAAATATCTATTGATTTAAGTTTATGTTTTATGCCAAGGTTATAATCGTTAATATCGTGGGCAGGTGTAACTTTTAATGCACCTGTTCCAAATTCGCGCGTAACATACTCGTCAGATATAACAGGAACTTTACGGTTTACCAGCGGAACAATTACATTTTTCCCTTTCAGATTTTTATATCTTTCATCATCGGGATGAACGCAAACGGCAGTATCGCCGAGTATTGTTTCGGGGCGTGTTGTTGCAATTGAAATCCATTCATCAGAAGTGCCTTCAATTTTATAACGTACATAATAGAGTTTTGATTTTACTTCTTTAAAAATCACTTCCTCATCGGAAATGGCCGTAAGAGCTTTCGGGTCCCAGTTAACCATTCTGACATCCCTGTAAATAAATCCTTTTTTATACAAGTCAATGAAAACATCAATAACCGATTCTGACATGTCATCGTCCATGGTAAATTTCGTTCTGTTCCAGTCGCATGAAGCGCCGAGTTTTTTAAGTTGTTCGAGAATTATTCCGCCGTGTTTATGGGTCCATTCCCATGCATGTTTTAAAAATTCTTCCCTTGATAACTTTGATTTTTCGATGCCTTCACTTTTCAATTTTGCAACAACTCTTGCTTCGGTTGCAATTGAAGCGTGGTCAGTTCCCGGTAACCAGCAGGCATTTTTTCCCTGCATTCGTGCTTTCCTTATCAAAATATCTTGTATGGTATTATTTAATATGTGTCCCATATGAAGAACACCTGTAACATTCGGCGGGGGAATAACTATTGTATATGGCTCTCTCTCATCGGGAACGGAAGTAAAAAACCCTTTTTCCATCCAGTGTTTATACCATTTATCTTCAAATAAGGCAGGGTCGAATTTTTTCGCTATTTCCATAATCGGATTATCATTATTCTTTTGCGAATTTACAAAAATCCCGGAACTTCTTCATTGCTTATCTTTTTGAACGAAAAAATTTATTTTAAAAATCTGTGAATCTGTGGCTTTTTTTATTTCTTATTTTAAAGTTCCGTGCTTTCTGAAATTCCGTATTTTTTCTTCGCAGGTTACGAATATTTGTTTGTCTATAAAATATTTTGAGGCTTTTTGTTTCAGCTCTTCAAGCGCTTCGTTGTTTCTTTTAAAAGTGTAATACAAAGCCAGTTCATAATAAGCATCGCTGTTATGTGGGTTTACGCTGATTGCTTTATTCCAACATTCAATTGCAATGGAATCGGGATTTTTTAAGCTTCTCATATACAGCAATCCTAAAAATAAATAAGCATCACTGCAAGCAGGATTATATTTTATTTCTTTCAGAAAATATTGCTGCGCTTCCTTTTCGCGGTGCGTTTTCATGCAAATATAGCCGAGATTAGTGTTTACAAGATATTCATTATCGTGAATCTTCAGTGCTTCTTTCAGGTAGTTTTCTGCAAGTCCGTATTTTTCATCCTGACGGTAAAGAGAACCTATGTTTGTATAATTGAAAGCATTTGAGGGCGATGTTTTTACGGCATTTTCCCAGAACGTGTATTTATCCTTAAAAGTCGAACTATATGCGAATGTTGTAACTGCAAGTATAATTAAAACAATAAATAAAACTGATGTAAAATTTTTATCAGAAGAATCGGATTTTACTGGTAATTTAATTTCCATCAGTAATATTAATACTCCAATCAAAGGAATATATGCCCGGTGTTCGGAGAAAACCACATCGTTTGTGAATTTTGTTAAAAATGAAGGAACAAGAAAACAAACAAACCATACGGCTCCCAAAAACAAATAATTTAATCTTCTTTCCTTGTCTTTATTAGTAAAATATATTAAAACTAAAGTTGCGATAATTCCTATGGCAATTGAAAAATATAAATCCTCCATAACCGGAAGAACGGAGAGGTTAAAAGGAAAAACAATTTTTCCCAGATAGGAAAATATTCCCGGAATATTTCTGATTATTTCCGGAAAAGAGACTTCAGGATTTAGACACATTGCTGATTTTCTGGCAATGTACCAGAGGACTATTATTGGAATCCACACTAAATATAAAAGCAGATATTTTTTTGATGAACTTTGAAGAATAAAATACGAATAAAAACTCGCGACAATAATAAAAATAACTGCCGTTTCCTTTGTCAGTAATGCCAATACTAAAAACAACAAATGAAGAAAAATATATTTAACCGAATTTGTTTTCAGGTATCTTATAAAATAAATAACTGCAGGCAAAAGAAAAACCGCAAACAAGGTGTCATTTCTTCCGGGAACCCACACAACCGCCTGTGTAATCATGGGATGAAGCGCAAAAATAAAACTGAAAATAAACGATTTTTTTCTGCGGTATCCAAGCTCAAGAAGTAAAAGAAATACAAGATAAGAAGCAATAACATGCAGTAAAATATTTGTAAAATGAAACCATCCGAATTTTCCGTTTCCGGCAACTGCATCTAAAATCAGAGTTATTGTAAAAATCGGACGATAATACATTCCATGCCCATTGAGATTAAAAACATCTTCTTTAAAAGCATGACTGATGTATGAAATTTTCTTAAGATTAAACATATTTTCCTTTATCAGCCGGTTGTCATCGAAATAAATATAATCGTAAGAAAGGGATTTTGAGAAAACTATGAAAATCGCTATTGTCAACCAAAGTAAAGGTAATCGTCCTTTTAAATATTTGCTTTCGGGAATCTGAGAATCTGTGGCATTTTTATTTTTATCCATACAATAAAAGTTATAGAATCAGATTATTTTTGGTAAAATTAAATTATTTATTTTAAAATCAGAAAAATCTTATTTTTACTAATGACAAATGACTCAATGACCAATGACTGAATTTTCTACAGTTCAATCACAAAAGCTCTTTCAAACGAAACCGCATGACATGCTATTTTAAGTTTTTTACATTCTTCAATCCATTTTTTTGTTTTATAAAGTGAGTTTGACGAGTCAATGATGATTTCTTTTGTATTTATTTTTGAAATCACATCTTTTATTTTGATTTTCGGATTGCCTGTTATTACTGCATAATCGAACGATATATTTTTATTGCCTGAAAAATAAAAAGAATTGCTGTCAACAAGTATTATTTTTTTATCATAATATTGAATGAAGTTTTTATGAATAAAAAAATTATCAGAAAAATATTTCATGTCCCCTGAAAAATTAATTGTCGTATCAGGTTCTTTGTATCCGGTTTTATTCCAGTGGTTTGCAAGGTGATAAGCAAAATTAGCAGTTCCGTTTGTTTTGAAATCCGATAAAAGAATGTTTTTATTTTTGTCGACAAAACCTATCGCCGAAGTTTTGTTTATTGAATAAACGGCAAATTCTTTTTTCTTCAGATTTTCAAATCTTTCAGTGAGAATAAATAATAAAAAAACAGCAAACAGTGTCAGGGTTATGTTAGCAAATACAGGTCTTTTCAGAATTATAAACGCAAGAATGAAAGAAACCGTTAAAAATAAAATCAGTGTTTCAGGTAAACTTAAATATATGCCATAAAATTTTGAAAATGGCAGGTGTTCAATATAAAAAATCACACTATTCATAATAAAAGTGAGAAATGCCATTGCCTTTGCAAGAAAAAAAGAAATTATCTGAAACGGCGATAAAACAATTACCGCAATTGCAAGATAAATTACAACAGTACTTATCGGAATAACGATAAGGTTTGAAATAAGAAAATAATTCGGAAACTGGTGAAAGTAAAACATTCCGAGCGGGAAAGTGGCTATCTGTGCCGCAATTGATACCGATATCATTTTCCAGATTATATCGGCGATTTTATTTTTAAATACAAAAACGTTATTAATATATGGCTCAATAAAAACGATGCCTGCAACTGCAAGATATGACAGCTGAAAACCTACATCAGCCAGATTGAAAGGATTAATAATAAGCAATAAAAATGCAGAAGCGGCAATGGTATTATAAATATTCACGTCCCTGTTCAGTGATTTTCCGATAATGACAAAACTCAGCATTGCAGCTGCCCTCAGCACTGCCGGTGACAATCCGGTTATGAAAGCATATAACCAGAGAAAAGATATTAATATTAAAACGCGTATTATGTTTCCGTATTTTTTTCTGTTCAGAAAGAAAAGCATCAAACTCAAAGCATAATAAATTATACCAACATGCAAACCAGAAACAGAGAGTATATGCATTGTTCCGGTATCTGAAAAAGCCTTTAAAGTTTCCGTATCAAGATTGTCGGTATTGCCTGCTACCAAAGCCGAAACTACTGCATATTCTTTTCCTTCAATTTTATTTTCTTTAAATACATTCAGGATTTTTTTCTGAAGCTTTATTGCAAAAGCAACAAAGAAATTTCCTTTATTTCTTGCAATTAATTTCCACTGCGAATTTTTAATATATGCCTGATGATATATATTGCGAAACGATAAATAACGCTTGTAATTAAACTCTTCGGGATTTTGCGGCAGTTTGATTTCAGAAAAAACAGAATTTAATAACAGCAAATCGCCATATTCAATTTTTTCGGAAGCGCTGTCTTTTTTAATCCACAGAATTACTTTTCCTTCGCAGTTTTGCCAATGATTTTTATTATATATTTCTTCAATTTCAGCTATTACCTTTACGGTTTTTTCTTTTATAACTACCGGCTTTATGACCCTTCCGACAGCCATCTCCGGCTTTTGCATTTGTTTTGAAAAATGACTTTTGTCTGAAATTTCAATATCGGAAATGGTTATCAAATATCCTGAAAAAAATATAGCAGAATTAAGTAAAAATCCGTAAATCCACTGTTTGCCGTATTTTAATTTTTTTAAAAAAGTGAAAAAAAGCAGAAAAAGAAAAATAAGTATTAATAAAAATTTAAAAGCAGGATAATCTTTATTAAACTGAATAGCAGAATAAATGCCTATAATAAATGGAATGAGTAATCTGAGTAGCGGTACCTGATTCCAGAAAAACATAAAGTTTAATAAAATTGGTCAGGTGCAAATATAGAAAATAGTTTAAAGTTTGAGATTTGAAGTTAATAATTTCGTAATCGTAATTCGTAAATTTTTTACTTGGGAATGTCCTGATAAACGATTTTCACGTTTGTATAATAGTGGTTTATTATATCGCGGAAAGAATAGCCGAGTTTTGACATTTTCATGGCGCCTTCCTGACAAAGTCCTATTCCGTGACCGAATCCCCTGCCCTTGAAAATAAGATTTGTTCCATCTTTTGTGATTTCGAAAAATGTTGATTTTAATTTCCAATCGTCGCGTATTTCTTTGAGATTTATTTTTGTGGTGTCGTATAAAAATACTTTTCTCTTTGATTGGTGAAAGCTAAAATCAATGTTGTGCGAGCTGTCTTTAGGTGATAATTTATATTTTTTCAATAAATATTTTTCCCAGTCTTTTGCAGGAATTTTTTTTGTCCAGTAGGCATTTGGAGAATTAATACAAAAACTATCTTTCACCGAACGCAGATAAGAAATTCTTTTTGACCATACATCTTCCGAGTTAACTGTTTGTCCTCCGCAGTTTGAATGATAAGAAGCAATTATAAGGTCATTTGAGTCGCTTGCTATTACCATTCCTTTGGTTGAAAGAGCCGACATAAGAATATTGCTTTGCTTGCATCTGCCACGGTATACCTGGCAATGAACTTTATCGCAAACATTATATCCTTCTTTTTCGTGACGGCGGTAATGACTCATTACAAAAGTTCTGCACAATATTGCCTGCACTTTATAAAATTCC
>JAQUPB010000037.1 GCA_029004185.1 Bacteroidales bacterium
TTGTATTTGTTATAACCTGTTTTGCGTACGAGATGTGCACCGATTCGCTTAAATTTATTGCAGCATAAAATTGTAAACCGTATGGACTTACCGAATAATTAAATATGTTTTTCCGTATATCTATCAATTCCGTATTCATGGAATATATTCCAAAACTGCAATTGGTGAACGTATTCGAAAAAGGATTATGATTTAGTGTTCCTCCTGCATGACCTACATATAAACTTGTATTAAAAGGCGAATTGTTATCATTTGAATAAATTCCAAAGCCCATTAATCGGGGAGCTGCCGTAGGTTGTAATATATTACGGAATGTATCATTATATGCTGTCAGTCCCGAACCCATTGAATAAATTCCTACTTCAATATCATCAAAAATATTTCCTCCTGCTATGGTTGATGGTTCGCCTACTTGTATCTCTGCAACATTATTCAGTTCAATGCCAAACCTTGTTTTTAACGGATAGTGCATAGGAAGTCCCATGTATTCTAATGGTGATGGTATTTGCGGCATCAGCGTAGCGCTGCATTCAAATGCGGTTTCTGTAACACTTCCCTGATGGGCCGGAGCATATTCATTTACTACAATTCCTTTGTAATCCTTTTCGAAAATGGTGTTTTCAATATCATATATACCGCCGCCATTTGATACAACTGCATTCTTGGCATCTTGTATTAAACTCCATACTGTACTTGTTCCATCAACATTCAGGTTTGAAGTATTATCTTCAAGATATATTCCATCCCACATATAGCAGCAACCTGCAAATAAACTTGAACTATTTACATTTAATTGATTATTGTGGGTGACTAAAATTCTGGCATTGGGACCTAAATTAACATCGCAATAATTCATGGTTACAGTATTATTAACTACAAAATCACCATTTATAAATACTGCAATATGCTGACTTGATATACCTGACGCTAATTTGTTTATTTCATTAGTAGTAATAGGATTGTTTTCATCTCTGTTGTTTAATTCAACCATATATACTGTGTCGCATTCTCTATCAATGCACTTGCAACAAGGAAACACATAAAGAGTGTCTTTGTCGGTGCATGTTCCGTTATCGGCAGTTACAATAATTCGCGCATAATTGCATCCGGTTAGGTTAGCTGTACTCCATGGTATTTCGGCTGATGTGTTGCTTAGTGTATATGTGATAGTGCTGCAAATAGGGGAAACCGTTGTGCCACTTTCGTCCCTGCCCGTAACATCCCATGTATAATTTGTACCGGCTTGGCTTGGTACTGTGTATGTTATTATAGTATTATCGCGAATATTGTTCACCCCTGATATTATTGGTTTTTGCAGGAGATTTATTGTTACTGTTGTGCTTGCTGTGTTTGTACAACCGTTGGCATCTGTGCCTGTAACAGTATATGTTGTGTTTACGGTAGGACAAACTGTTACCGAACTGCCTGTTGCGCCCGTACTCCACGTATAGCTTGCGCCTCCACTTGCGGTTAATGCCGCACATGAGCCTTTGCAAACAGGATATGCCGGAGTGGCTATGGTTATTGTTGGCGCCGGATTTACCGATACAACTGAAGTTGCAGTATTAGTACAACCGTTCGCATCAATACCCGTAACGGTATATGTGGTGTTTGCGGTTGGACATACTGTTATGGAACTGTCTGTTGCACTTGTATTCCATGTATAGCTTATTCCTCCGCTTGCAGTTAATGTTGCACACAAGCCACTGCAAACAGTATCGTTGTTGACTGTTATATTGGGTGAAGGGTAAACTGTTACTACTGTGCTTGCAGTATCTGTGCATCCGCCGTTACTTGTTCCTGTTATATAATAAGTCGTGGTAATTGTCGGGCAAACAGAAATGCTTGAACCTTGCTGCTCTGTACTCCAAGTATATGTGCTCGCTCCGCTTACAGTAATGGTTGCACAGGAGCCGATACAGATTGTTTGATTCGGAGTTACAGCTATATTAAAATTTTGAGTTCCAAATTCAATATGGTCTAAACCAAAATCATTACCTTGAAACGCCAAATTTAAATCTGTTATACCAATAACTGCTGTTGTTGTATCTGCTGTCCATGTTGCACAAAGACGCACCCAATTACCAGTTTTAGGAAGTCGTATATGGTTTGGTGTTGTGACAACGTTAGTATAATTAACCGGAATATTATTTATGCGTAACTGTAAATCAGGGTCATCAGAATTCATACATATGTTTATTGCCCAAAAAGAAATACTATAAACAGTATCTATGTCTACCGGAATTGTTTCCCTCCAAGCCATAAGACCAAGTGTTGTATCAGGTGGACCATAAGCCCCAAAGTCGAAAAGCGCATAATTATCGCCACTCGGACCATGTACCCCTGCAACATGATACCAAGAAGGGATATCTAAAAAAGGTTCATCAAGAGAATCAGTAATAGTATACTTCGGATAAGGTATATTTGCAATAAAGGGTCGATTATCATCGTAATTATAATCTGAATAAACATTAATTGTATCTAAATCTTCAAAATCGGGATTAATAATTAAGTTCTGGCAAATAACAGTGTTACATGGGTCTATCGGCCAATTAGGCTTTGGAGCAAAGGTTCTAATCAATATATCAAAATAACCCGAAGTTTGAGTAAGTTGTGTTAATTTTATATAATAGGTGTTTCCAATTACTAAGCTATCTCTATAAATAACTAAATTTGAATCTGTCCCTATTAATGCCAGGTTACCGCAACTGCCGCTATATAGCATTGCTTCCTGAACACTGGCAGCAGGTGTGTCATTCGGGTTTACGGGTGGATTTATTATTATTTCACTAATAGAAGAATCGGCAACGAATTTAATCCAATATTCAGTACAAGTAATTTGAAGTGTGTGTGTATTATTTGTTGTAACCTGTGCTGCATATGAGCAAACATTGCTATTGTTTACTGTTACCACTGTATCAGCCGTATTCATACAACCATTCCCATCAGTTCCTGTAACCGTATAAGTTGTAGTAATAGTTGGATTAACAGAAACAGAACTTCCGGTTTCCGCATTGCTCCACGTATATGTGTTTGCTCCGCTTGCGGTTATTGTTGCAGTACTTCCGTTGCATATTGTTGCTCCGGCCGCTGTTACGTTTGGCAATGAATTTACAGTCACCACAACATTATCAGAATGTGTAGTACTTGCTCCATCTGTTACTATGACGGTATATGTGGTGGTTGCTGTTGGGTTTGCAGTTGGATTTGCTTTGCTGATTGTATCAATTCCTGCCGAAGGCGACCAAGTATAAGTATATCCGCTACCGCTACCGCCGCTTGCTGTGGGGCTGCCTCCTATTGTTGTGTTGCTTCCTATGCAAATTGATTTATTATCTCCAGCCTCGGCTTTTAATTGTTTGTTTAATAAAAATGCAATATATGTGGTAACAACATTTGAAGTTTTTATAGTTCCATTATATGTATCTCCTGTTGTTGCGCCGTTTCCCAAATCCTTCCATGTTGAGCCGTCCCATCCGCCTATTTTCAAAGTGCTTAAGTTTGTTATATTGCAGCTATTCGTATCCCATGCTAGTGTTACATATACATTTGAAGTACCTGTATTTCTTGCAAGGTTCCAGTATTCGCAATCGTTTAAAGATTGAAGAGAAACATCAGCGCTTGAGCCATATGTTTGTCCCGTATTAAAATATTCAGCGGAATATGCATCGGTTGTTACTGAAGGTGCAGAAATTTTAAGTGGACGATAATTTGAACTAAGCCCCAATGGAAATTCAAATAAATCATTTCCGGTTTTCTTCATCGGTCCTTCAACAAAACTATTTTTCGATGCTCCGCTTATTGTTACCCCATCACCAATTGCCAATAAATAGGTTGAAGTTGAAACGATATTTCCTTTTGTTAAGGTTAAGCTTTTGCCAGTTTGGTCAAGTGTTACCGCTTTCTGTAAATATACTTTACCTGATGGTTTGTTTATAATAATGTTTCCGTTAATCCTGTTTTCAGTTGTCAGGTTTGATGAAATATTCTGGTCGCTTTCTCCATTAAAATAAATATTTGCATCCATGCTATTTACACTACTCTCCATAGAATAATTTCCTTGAACATTCCAATTTCCTTCTAAATATCCTTCGCTTAGTATGAATGAATTATTTGTTTTAACAGTATCTCCGTTTGCTGATGATATTTTACCTGTTAAATATCCTGGATTAGCAGCAGCTATTACTGTTAAATTATAAAATAATGTTGATGATATAACATCTGCATAATAAATATAACGAATAGTACCCCCTGAATTTTTAGGTTGTAAAATTACCATTCCGTTATTATGACTGAATATTCCGCCTGAATGTGTGAATATTGTTTGATTGGAATTAAAAATACCAGATATTGTATAATTCCCGGTTGGTGCAGTAAAGTTTCCTGATGACAAAGAAAATTTAGAAACATTTAATATTGAAGTACCGGGCGATACACTTCCTCCTGTTTTTTCAATTAAAAGGTTCGCTGTTTTTCCTCCATTATTGCAATAATAAGTTTGGTTTCCACTACCTGTCATGTGTATGTTTCCAACACCATAACTATATGAAGCTGTAGTAGCTGAACCTAAAGCATATTGGTTAATTACTAAATCACCTTCAACACGCCAATCACCTTCAAGATAACCTTTATCATGTGTGAATGTATTACTTGTTTTTACAGTATCACCACTTGCAGATGATAAACGACCAGCAATATAACCTGATTGTTCATCAGCAATAGTAGTTAAATTATAAAACCATGTTGATGATACAACATCTGCATAATAAATATAACGAGTAACACCATTTGAGTTTTTGGGTTGTAAAATCACAGTTCCATCGTTATGGCTGAATGTTCCCCCTGAATGTGTAAATATTGTTTGATTGGAGTAGTTAAAAATACCGGATATTGTAAAATTCCCGGTTGGAGCAGTGAAGCTTCCTGATGATAAAGAAAATTTAGAAACATTTAATATTGAAGTACCGGGCGATACACTTCCTCCTGTCTTTTCTATTAATAGGTTTGCTGTTTTTCCTCCATCATTGCAATAATATGTTTGATTTCCACTACCAGCCATGCGAATATTACCACTACCATAAGTTGGAGTTGAGTTAAAAGCGTATTGATTAATTATAAAATCACCTTCAACACGCCAATCACCTTCAAGATAACCTTTATCATGTGTGAATGTATTACTTGTTTTTACAGTATCACCACTTGCAGATGATAAACGACCTTCAGGATATCCCGAATATCCATCAGCAATAGCAGTTAAATTATAAAACCATGTTGATGATATAACATCTGCATAATAAATATAACGAGTAATACCATTTGAGTTTTTGGGTTGTAAAATCACAGTTCCATCGTTATGGCTGAATGTTCCCCCTGAATGTGTAAATATTGCCATACTTCCAGTAAATGCTGTTCCTCCAACTAACATATAATTACTTGGAGCAACAAATGTTCCGCTGTCTAATCTGAATGTTGAGCAACCGAACATGGTACAACCGCTTCCCGCTTGAAATGTTCCGCTTGTTTTTCCTACTATTAAATTTGCAGTTACAGTTCCATTGCCAAAGTATTCTTGTGTGCCTGTTCCTACTATATGTATTTTCGCATTACCTTTACTTGTGGAAATGTAGGGATTTGTTGATGGCCAGCTTGAAAGCTGTTCTACATATAAATTCCCATAAACATACCAGTCGCCGTTTATATAACCATTGTAATGATTCAAATTATGTTTTACCACTACACTGCTCATTGTTTTAGGAAACAAATCTGCATACGAAGAATAAGAAGTACCAGCATTAATATAGACATCATAAAATTCAGTGCCTTCGGGTGCTTCTATATAATACCTCTTATAAACAGCAGTTGTATGAGTACAATTTATAGTTAATTGTCCGTTGTTGTGAGTGAAGGTTCCACCCGTTTGATAAAATACCGAAGGCTCTGTTGAGCCAAAAGATAAGTTAATGCACATTGTTGAAGAAGGTGCAACAAAAACTCCTCCTGTTAAATTAAATGTAGAACATGTAAAAACAGTACCGCTTGTTCCATAGTTTTTATATACGCCATCTGCCTGATTGTATCCTGCTGTTCCTATTGTTACAGCGTATGCGCTGCCTTGCTTTACAGAATCGGTATATCCGCTTTGAATAAAAAATCCCTTTACACTTGCTGTAGCATTAATATTGCATCGTCCCGTACCGTTTCCATCATAATAAACCGTATCATTAGTTCCCGGAACCGAAGAACCGCCGCTTCCACCCGAAGTTGTTGACCAGTTGCTTGTGCTGTTCCAGTTTGCTTCAGATGTTGCTATCCAGTATCTTTTTGCAGAAAAAACATTTGTGCTGCTTATGGTAACAAATAATAATGCTGTTAAAAATATTTTTAATAAATTTTTCATGATAATATAGATTTATATTTTTTAAAAACTGTTGTGTTTGATTATTTTATTTTTACTATTATTGAGGGTAAAACAACATCTATGGGTTCCGAAGTAATGCCTGTCGTATTCTTATATACTGTTTGCACAAGACATATATAAATTGTAGTGCCTGATGAAAGCGCTTTTATTTTTTGTTTCATTATTTCGGTGAGTTTATCTCCATCACTATTATAATTATCAAAATCTTTTCCGCGGGGAATTGATAAAACAAAGCTTTTAACAGTGTAATCAGAATTTGTTGTTTCTAACTTCGTAACAGATGAAAGTTCATTAGCTGACAATTGAATTGCAAGAGTTGAATCGCAATAGTTTGTTCCTAATTTGAATTTGTAATTCTCTTTGCTTTGTGAATATGAATTAATACTCAAACAAAACATCAGAAAAACCGAAATTAAAAAAGCATTTTTCATTTGTATTTTATTTTAAATTAATAAATGTGTTTACTTAAATTATTTTTTAAAATTGAATTTATATTAATAAAAAAACGTGAAACGTTACTTACACTCCGTACTTGAGGTTCTACTAAAACCCTTGCCACAAAGTAAAGCAACGCTCACGTTGCCGTGAGCGCTTTGCTTACTCCCCCGTGACAATTTGATTAGTAGATTTCAAGTACAGGGCTTTTTAAGCTTACGCTATATTTTTATTTTATTTTTTTATGTCATAATTTATTTTAATAAAATTTATCGGGGCAAATATATATTAATAGATTTTATAAAAACAAGAAAAACATCAAAAATTTTCTCATAAAGTACTTTTTACTAATATTTTATAGTAAAAACTAATAGTTTTGGGCAGTACTTTTTAATAGGTTTTTCGTTTTTACTTTTCTGTTATCGCTAACAAAGCAACCGGTAAACATACCAGTCCACCTTTGAGATATAACAGAGCATTAAAAAAACCTCACAGTCCATTTTAATAAGCTAACAGCCTAATTTGCAGTCCTCACAGTTCACCTATTATCCTTACCAGCCCAATTTGTAGCCCTGCCGGTGCAATTTGCAGACCACCCAGCCCGCCTGGTATGGCTGCCGGAGCAACTGGTATGGCTAACAGAGCAACCGGTAATGTCCCCGGCTTATTGGGGTGGTTAACAAAGGCACTGGTAACATTTCCATGGCAACCGTTAAAGCCCACAGAGCAACTGTTAGGTATATACGAAGGGCTGTTAGGCATACCAGTGGAGTTTACAGGGCTGCAAAAAGCAACCAACAGGGCTGTAAATTGGGCTGTGAGCTTCGTAAATGCAACCGGTAAAGCTAACGGATGAGTTGTGGAAGCCCACGAAAGTACTGTGGGCTTTAACAGAATCAGATTTTATACCGTTAACTTAAAAGATAATACCGTTTACTGATTTTCGCTTGACTTTTACTTGTAAAAATATTAATTTTAATATCACATTAACACAATAAACTAAAATATGCTTACGTTTTACAATTAATAACTAACAATTAACTTCCTACCTATGAAAAACTTCTACCCGCGATTGTAAAGCTTTCCGTCAACTTACGGATAAATCCTAACCGGCTCCGATATGCTTTACTAAAGGGGTTTACTAACAAATAAAATCTTTAAGCTATGTATAAAAAAGATTTTTTGCCCCACAGCGATGCCGAACTCGACAACTGGCTGGGGAACTTCAGCACACAGCTTGCCATACTGGGAGCAACCATGGGGCTCACTGCTGCCGAAGTTACAGCAATCATCAACATGATTACCGCTACAAGAGCGGACATAAACAATGTTGTGGTTAAAAAAGCCGAACTGCAATCAATAATCGGCAATAAGGACATGAAAAAAATCCTTTTGCTGAAGGCAATGAGGCCATCGGTTCAAAGAATGAAAAATCATCCGGCATACAGCGACGATGACCAGGGTAAAAAACTCGGTATTGTTGGCGCAAGTGTTGCCGTTGACTTTTCATCGTTGAAGCCCGATTTGAAAGTGAAAGTAATCACAGGCAAGCCGCAACTGAGCTGGAATAAAAAAACAGCCGATGGAGTATTTATTTATGCCGACCGCAACGACGGACACGGATTCACACGGATTGCCACAAGCATTCTCAGAAGGTACACCGACACACAAGCCATTCCGTCAAATAAAATGTCGGTTGTATGGAATTACAAAATCATCTACTTTAAGAAAGATATTGAAGTAGGCGATTTTTCAGATGCTGTGAGCGTTTCGGTATACAACGCAGGTTCTCCGGGAGGTTCTTCAGAAGCATAATTCAATGTTTCAGAAAAAGAAAAACCGGTAAGAACTGAACTTATCGGTTTTTTGTTTTGAAATGCGTTCAGGTTTAAATTCTTTTTTACCGATTACTGTTTACTGGTAACCGATTACTTTTTTAAGCTTTAGCAGTCGGACCGCCGAATGTCAGCGGCATAGCCGGCATTCCTTCGCCTGTATCTTTTATGGCGCCATAAGCAGATTCGTATTTTGAAACATTATCTTTTAATGCCTGCAATAATCGTTTTGCATGCTGGGGAGTTAATATAATTCTTGATTTTACTCTTGCCTTGGGAGTTCCAGGCATCATTTTAATGAAGTCGACAATGAATTCGGAATGTGAATGAGTAATTATTGCGAGATTGGAATATATTCCTTCGGCAATGTCTTCACTCAGTTCAATGTTTAATTCATTATTAGGTTGTTTTTGTTCGGGCATGGTTTCTTTGTTATATATGTAATTAGCAGATTTGTTTTAAATGTTCAGAGTTAGTTAATTGTTTAGCGTTGTTGATAAAAGTTTAGAGTTTTTAGTTTAGAGTTTTCAGTTAAAAGCTTTGCGAACTTTGCGATTTCTTTTTGTTTTTTGCGGTTATTTATAAAAAAACCTAAAATTTGTTACTGATAACAAAACACCAAAACTATATACTGAAAACTGAGAACTGAAAACTCTTTTAGTTAACTTCTTCGTTAATAACTTCCTTTTTCGAAGCGATAAGGTTTTCGTATTCTTCCATCGAACCCACAATTATGTTTTCATAATATTTAACGCCCGTACCTGCAGGTATAATATGTCCAACAATAACATTTTCTTTCAATCCCGCAAGCTCATCTGTTTTTGCGCTTATGGCAGCTTCATTAAGAACCTTGGTTGTTTCCTGGAATGACGCAGCTGAAATCCAGCTTTTGGTTTGAAGTGCCGCCCTTGTTATTCCCTGCAATATCTGAACTGAGGTAGCAGGAATAGCATCCCTTGCTTCAATTTTCTTTTTATCTTTTCGTTTCAGTATGGAATTTTCATCCCTGAGTTTTCGTGCAGTGCTTATTTGTCCCGCTTTAAAATTCGCTGAATCGCCTGGATCGATAACAACTTTTTTATCAAATATCCAGTCGTTTTCATCAAAGAAATCGGCTTTGTTACTAACTTCACCTTCAAGAAATCTTGTATCGCCCGGGTCTTCAATCATAACTTTCCTCATCATCTGGCGGACAATTACTTCAAAATGCTTATCGTTTATTTTCACTCCCTGCAAACGATACACTTCCTGAATTTCATTTACAATATATTCCTGAACTTTAGTAGGACCTTTAATTGTCAATATATCCGATGGTGTAATAGCGCCTTCTGAAAGCGGAGTACCTGCTTTTATGAAATCGTTTTCCTGAACAAGAATTTGTTTCGAAACAGGAATCAGGTATGTTTTTATTTCGCCTGTTTTTGATTCGACGAATATTTCGCGGTTACCTCTTTTAAGTTTTCTGCCGAAAGCAACCACACCGTCAATTTCCGAAACTATTGCTGGGTCGGACGGATTACGTGCTTCAAACAATTCGGTTACTCTTGGCAATCCTCCTGTTATATCTCCTGCACCCTTGCTGCTTGCTCTTGGAATTTTAACCAATATTTCTCCGGCTTTGATTTTCGCTTTATCATTAACAGAAATATGTGAACCTACAGGTATATCATAAGATTTAATAACACTGCTTTTTCCTGCTCCTAAAATTTTAATTAAAGGATTTTTTGATTTATCTTTTGTTTCAATGATTACCTTTTCCTGATATCCTGTTTGCTCATCAACTTCATTTCTGTATGTAATATTTTCAATAATATTTTCGAATTCAAGTTTTCCTGTATGTTCTGAAATTATCACTGCATTATATGGGTCCCACTCGCATACTTTATCGCCTTTCTTTATTTGCTGTCCGCTTTTGAAATTTAATTCCGAACCGTAAGGAATATTTCCGGTCGTCAAAACTATTTTGGTGTTTTTATCAATAATTCTCATTTCGCCCGAACGTCCTACAACTATATCAACTTTCTTACCCGATGAATTTGTATATTCAGTAGTTCGCAGTTCATCAAATTCGATAATACCATCATATCTTGCTTCAAGTTTTGAGGCTGTAGCTATACCTGATGCAGTACCTCCGACGTGGAACGTACGAAGTGTAAGCTGTGTTCCCGGTTCACCGATTGATTGTGCTGCAATTACTCCTACCGCTTCACCTATTTGCACAATTCTTCCTGTTGCAAGATTTCTGCCGTAGCATTTTACGCAAACACCTTTTTTTGCTTCGCATGTTAATACTGAACGTATTTCTACTGTTTCAATAGGTGATGCTTCAATCTGAGCGGATATTTCCTCAGTAAACTGTTCACCGGATTTTATTATTATGTTGCCCGAAATAGGGTCATAAATATCATGCAATGATACACGACCTAATATTCTGTCGGATAAACTTTCTACAACTTCCTCGTTATTCTTCAATGCGGAAACAGTTAATCCTCTAAGCGTACCGCAGTCATCAATAGAAATAACAACATCCTGTGATACGTCAACCAAACGTCGTGTTAAATAACCGGCATCGGCTGTTTTAAGAGCTGTATCTGCCAAACCCTTTCTGGCACCGTGAGTAGAGATAAAATATTCAAGTACTGTCAGGCCTTCCTTAAAGTTTGACAAAATAGGATTTTCAATAATTTCAGCTTTTGACACACCCGATTTTTGTGGTTTTGCCATTAAGCCTCTCATTCCGGAAAGCTGACGAATCTGCTCTTTCGAACCTCTTGCACCGGAATCGAGCATCATATAAAGAGGATTGAAACCCTGTTTGTCTTTTGAAAGACGGTCGATTAATGTGTGTGTAAGCCGCGAGTTTGTATGTGTCCAGATGTCAATTATCTGATTATATCTTTCGTTGTTGGTAATAAAACCCATGTTGTAATTGTTTATTACTTCATCAACTTCCTTATTAGCATTACTTATAAGATTTACTTTCTGTTCAGGAATAATAACATCTTCAAGGTTAAAGGAAAGTCCACCCTTGAAAGCGATTTTAAATCCCATATCTTTAATGTCATCTAAGAACTTTGCAGCTGCTGAAGTGCCGAATTCTTTTAATATTTCGCCTATGATATCTCTCAGAGCTTTTTTAGTAATAAGTTCATTGATAAAACCATATTCTTTTGGAACAACTTCATTAAATAAAATTCTTCCGACAGTTGTTTCAATAATTTTACTTATTATTTTTTCATCCTGCTTTATTGTAGTTTTTACTTTTACAGAAGCGTGAAGCTCAACTTTTTCTTCATTGTATGCAATTATTGCTTCTTCGGGAGAATAGAAAGTATACCCCTCGCCTTTAACGGGTGCACCCTTTTCACTCTTTTTGCTTTTGGTAATATAATAAAGACCTAATACCATATCCTGCGAGGGCACGGTGATAGGCGCGCCATTTGCAGGATTAAGAATATTATGTGATGCAAGCATCAGTAATTGGGCTTCAAGAATAGCAGCATTTCCTAGCGGAACATGAACAGCCATCTGGTCACCATCAAAGTCGGCATTGAAAGCAGTACAAACCAAAGGATGCAACTGTATTGCTTTTCCTTCGATAAGTTTAGGCTGGAATGCCTGAATACCCAATCTGTGCAATGTCGGAGCACGGTTAAGCAATACGGGATGACCTCTAAGCACATTTTCAAGAATATCCCAAACAACAGGATCTTTCCTGTCGACTATTTTTTTTGCAGATTTTACGGTTTTTACAATTCCTCTTTCAAGAAGTTTTCTTATTATAAATGGTTTGAACAATTCTGCCGCCATTTCTTTAGGCAAGCCGCATTCATGTAATTTCAATTCGGGACCTACAACGATAACCGAACGTGCAGAGTAGTCAACTCTTTTTCCCAATAAATTCTGACGAAAACGTCCCTGTTTACCTTTTAAGCTGTCACTAAGGGATTTCAGAGCCCTGTTTGATTCGGTTTTTACAGCACTTGCTTTTCGCGAGTTGTCAAATAAAGAATCAACTGCTTCCTGCAACATGCGTTTTTCATTTCTCAGAATTACATCAGGAGCTTTTATTTCAATCAGTCTTTTTAACCGGTTGTTTCTTATTATAACTCTTCTGTATAAATCATTAAGGTCGGAAGTTGCGAATCTTCCTCCATCAAGCGGAACAAGAGGACGCAGTTCTGGTGGAATAACAGGAACAACTTTAACAATCATCCATTCGGGACGATTTTCTATTCTGTTTTGTGCATCCCTGAATGCTTCAACTACCTGAAGGCGCTTTAACGCATCAGCTTTTCTTTGCTGTGAAGTTTCGGTATTTGCCTGAATTCTTAAATTATATGATAACTCATCAAGGTTGATGCGGGCAAGCAAATCACACAATGCTTCAGCGCCCATTTTTGCAATAAATTTATTCGGGTCGCTGTCGTCTAAATATTGATTGTCTTTCGGGAGATTTTCAATAATATCAAAATATTCGTCTTCCGAAAGATAGCTCAAATAGCTTAATCCGTCTTTTTCTTTAACGCCCGGATTAATAACCACATATTTTTCGTAATATATTATTGATTCGAGTTTCTTTGAAGTCAATCCTAAAAGCGCCCCTATTTTGTTTGGCAAAGACCTGAAAAACCAAATATGAGCAACGGGAACAACAAGCTGAATGTGACCTGTTCTTTCGCGGCGGACTTTCTTTTCGGTAACTTCAACACCGCATCTGTCGCAAACTATTCCTTTATATCTTATTCTTTTGTATTTTCCGCAATGACATTCCCAATCCTTCACGGGACCGAAAATCCTTTCACAAAACAAACCATCGCGTTCGGGTTTATAAGTCCTGTAATTGATGGTTTCCGGCTTAAGCACTTCGCCGCTTGAATGTTCAAGTATCGATTCTGGTGAAGCCAAACCGATTGTTATTCTCGAGAAAATACTTTTTACTGTTGCTTCTTTTTTTAATGCCATATTTTAAATTGTTGTATATATTAATAAAACAACTAATCAAATTTTATATTAAGACCAAGACCTCTGAGTTCGTGCACCAGAACATTAAATGATTCTGGTATGCCCGGAATACCCAGGTTATCGCCCTTTACAATTGATTCATATGCTTTTGCCCTTCCCACGACATCATCCGATTTAACTGTAAGCACCTCCTGCAGAATATTTGCGGCACCGAATGCCTCAAGCGCCCATACTTCCATTTCACCGAAGCGTTGTCCTCCGAATTGAGCTTTACCACCGAGAGGCTGTTGGGTAATGAGTGAATACGGACCAATTGAACGTGCATGCATTTTATCATCAACCATATGATGAAGTTTCAGCATGTAGATAACTCCGACAGTAGTAGGCTGGTCAAACCGAACACCGGTGCCTCCGTCATATAAATATGTTTTTCCGAACCTTGGTAATTTTGCTTTATCGGTGTACTGACATATATCTTCAATTGTAGCTCCGTTAAAAATCGGAGTTACAAATCTCACTCCTAATTCCTTTCCTGCCCAGCCAAGTACACTTTCGTATATCTGACCGAGGTTCATTCTCGAAGGAACACCAAGAGGATTAAGCACAACATCAACAGGAGAACCATCTTCAAGGAACGGCATATCTTCCTCCCTGACGATTTTTGCAACTATACCCTTATTCCCGTGGCGCCCTGCCATTTTATCACCTACTTTTAGTTTTCTTTTCTGCGCAATGAAAACCTTTGCCAACTGCACTATACCGCTTGGCAGTTCATCACCAACCATTGCCGTATATTTCTTTCTTGAGTATGTTCCAAGAATGTCCTTTTGTTTTATAGTGTAATTATGAATAATTCTTTTTACAAGGTCGTTCACTTTTTTATCGCTTGTCCATTTCGCCGTATTCACTTCGTCAAAATCGAGTGCAGTTAAAACTTTTTGAGTGAACTTTCCCCCTTTCGGAATAACAACCTCTTTCAGGTTATTCATAACGCCGATAGAAACTTTGCCATTAAGTATGAATATAAGTTTATCTATCAATAAATCTCTTAATTTATCGAGTTCGGCATTACATTCTTCTTCTATTTTTGTAACAACAACTTTTTCCTTTGTTTTTGCTTTTTTATCTTTCAGAATTCTTGAAAACAATTTTTTGCCTACAACTGTTCCTCTCAATGAAGGATGAGCTTTAAGGGAAGCATCTTTAACATCGCCAGCCTTATCGCCAAAAATAGCTCTCAATAATTTTTCTTCAGGTGTAGGGTCGGTTTCTCCTTTTGGAGTTATTTTTCCAATGAGAATGTCTCCGGGTTTTACTTCTGCACCAACTCTTATAAGTCCGTTTTCATCCAGGTCTTTGGTTGCTTCTTCGCTGACATTTGGAATGTCGGAAGTAAGTTCTTCAACACCTCTTTTGGTATCGCGAACTTCAAGAGTAAACTCTTCAATGTGTATTGAAGTAAAATAATCATCACGAACAACTTTTTCGGAAATAACTATAGCATCTTCAAAGTTATATCCTTTCCATGGCATGAAGGCAACCTGAAGATTTCTGCCCAAAGCAAGCTCTCCGCTTTTGGTTGCATAACCTTCACAAAGCACCTGACCTATTTTTATTTTATCTCCTTTTTTTACAATCGGAGTAAGATTTGTGCAGGTATATTGATTTGTTTTGGCAAATTTTATTAACTGATATCTTCTTTCATCGCCATCAAAACTTGTGAGTTTCTCGTTTTCAGTGAAATTATATTTTATCACAATCTCATTTGCATCAACATAAATTACTTCTCCGTTTCCTTCGGCATTTATCAGCACTCTGGAATCGCTTGCCACGTTTGGTTCGAGTCCCGTACTGATTATCGGTAATTCGGGATGAATAAGAGGTACTGCCTGTCGCATCATGTTTGAACCCATCAACGCTCTGTTAGCATCATCATGTTCGAGGAAAGGAATCAATGAAGCTGCTATAGATGCTATCTGATTGGGGGCAACATCCATGAGGTTAATCTTTTCCGGCTCTACCAATGGGTAATCTGCCTGATAGCGTGCAATGATTTTTTTATCGGTAAGTTTGCCTCTGGCGTCAACTTTAGCATTTGACTGGGCAATAATTTTCTTTTCTTCTTCTTCCGCAGTAAGATAAATAACGGGTTCTTCGGAATTAACTCTGCCTTTTGTAACATTAAAATAAGGTGTTTCAATAAAACCGAGTTTATTTATTTTAGCATGAACACAAAGAGAAGAAATCAAACCTATATTCGGACCTTCAGGTGTTTCAATAGTACACAGGCGCCCATAGTGAGTATAATGTACGTCTCTTACTTCAAATCCTGCTCTTTCTCTTGACAATCCGCCGGGACCTAATGCCGACAATCTTCTTTTATGAGTTATTTCAGCCAGAGGATTTGTCTGGTCCATAAACTGAGACAACTGGTTAGTTCCGAAAAATGTATTAATAACCGACGATAAAGTTTTAGCATTTATCAAATCGGTTGGAGTAAACACTTCGTTATCCCTTACATTCATTCTTTCCCTTATAGTTCTCGCCATTCTTGCCAATCCCACGCCAAACTGAGCATACAACTGCTCGCCAACGGTACGTACGCGCCTGTTGCTCAAATGGTCAATATCATCAACATCGGCTTTTGAATTTACAAGTTCTATCAGATATTTTATAATCTGGATAATATCATCTTTTGTCAGCACCTTGGTTTCCGGTGGTGTGTTGAGGTTTAATTTTTTATTTATTCTGTATCTTCCAACATCGCCGAGGTCGTATCTTTTGTCGGAGAAAAATAATTTTTCAATTATGCTTCGTGCAGTTTCTTCATCGGGAGGTTCGGCATTTCTTAACTGGCGGTAAATATATTCCACTGCTTCTTTTTCTGAGTTGGCAGGGTCTTTTTGTAATGTGTTATATATAATTGAATAATCAGCAAAATCAGCGCTTTCTTTATGTAAAAGAACTGTGTCAACACCCGAACCAATAATCTGTTCAATATGCTGTTCTTCAATTATTGTTTCTCTTTCAATAATTACTTTTGTTCTGGGAATGGAAACAACTTCACCGGTATCTTCATCAACGAAATCTTCAATCCATGTTTTAACAACTCTGGCAGAAAGTTTTCGTCCGATAATTTTTTTCAGGCTTGCCTTATTGACTTTAATTTCATCGGCAAGTCCGAAAATATCAATAATGTCTTTATCGCTTTGGTAACCTATTGCTCTCAACAATGTTGTTACGGGTAGTTTCTTTTTTCTGTCGATGTATGCATACATAACGTTATTAATGTCAGTTGCAAATTCCATCCACGAGCCTTTAAATGGTATTATTCGCGCAGAATACAGTTGGCTGCCGTTAGGATGTCGGGTTTGGCCGAAGAACACACCCGGCGAACGGTGTAATTGCGAAACAACACCTCTTTCGGCTCCGTTTATTACGAAAGAACCTTTAGGAGTCATATAAGGAATAGTACCCAAATATACATCCTGAATAACTGTTTCAAAATCCTCGTGTTCAGGGTCGGTACAATATAATTTAACCTTTGCTTTAAGAGGAACACTGTATGTAAGTCCTCTTTCTATACACTCCGGCATTGCATATCGCGGAGGGTCTATAAAATAATCCAGAAACTCCAGAACGAAATTGTTTCTTGCGTCCATGATAGGAAAGTTTTCGCAAAAAACCTTGTACAGACCTTCATTCTGTCTGTTTTCGGGAGTTGTTTCTAACTGAAAAAAATCTTTAAAAGATTTTAATTGAATTTCTAAAAAGTCGGGATATTCCAGTTGTTCTTTTTTAGAAGCAAAGCTGATTTTCGGAAGCGTTTTATTCTGAGTCAAGGTTATTAAGTTTTAAAGTAATACAAAAAAAATTATAACTAAATACAAAATAATTAAATCAGACAACAGGATTTATACCTGAAATCTATGCTATGCTGATTCTATTTTGACGTGCATTACTTAATCTCAACTTCAGCACCTGCTTGTTCTAATTGAGATTTTAATGATTCAGCTTCTTGTTTTGTAATTCCTTTTTTAATTTCCTTGGGAGCAGCGTCAACTAATTCTTTAGCTTCCTTTAATCCGAGGCTGGTTAATTCTTTTACGAGTTTAACCACAGCTAATTTTGCATTTCCGGCTGCTTTCAAAATTACGTCAAATTCATTTTTTTCTTCGCTGCCTGCGCTTGCTGCTGCGGGACCTGCTGCTGCAACAACTGTTGCTGCTGCTGCCGGTTCAATACCGTATTCATCTTTTAATATCTGCGCCAATTCATTTACTTCTTTAACAGTCAGGTTTACCAACTGTTCTGCAAAAGCTTTTAAGTCTGCCATTTTCTTTTAGGTTTAAACGTTTATAAAATATTAATACTATTTTTAAATTTAACTTTCTTTATTTGAAAGTGTCTGAACAATACCTGAAAGTTTTGTTTTTCCGGATTGTAATGCACCGATAACATTCTTTGCAGGCGATTGTAATAGTGCGATAATATCTGCAATAACCTCATTCTTTGTTTTCAGGCTTGCAAGAATATCAAGTTGGCTGTCTCCGATATAAAAAGACTCTTCCGTGAAAGCTCCTTTCAATACCGGTTTATCAAATTTTTTGCGGAATTCTTTGATAAGTTTTCCGGGAGCGCTGCTTTGTGCTGAAAACATAATTGAAGTAGCACCTTTTAGCGCATCGTACAGAGGACTATAATCCCTTTCCGATTTTTCCATTGCTTTTTTTAGCAAAGTATTTTTTACCACCAGTAATCTTATGTCTCTTTTAAAACACAATCTCCTTAACTTATTTGTATTGCTTACATTCAAATTTGATATATCGGTAAGGTAGAATGTATTTGTATTTGCAAGATCCTGTGATAAAGATTCAATAATTTTATTTTTATCTTCTTTATTTCTCATATCAAATATTCAACTTAAATCAGATTATTTTTAACTTATATTGATTTCGGCTCAATTCTGATTCCGGCACTCATAGTGCTTGACATACAAATACTCCTTATGTATGTTCCCTTTGCGGAAGCCGGTTTCAGTTTCACCACTGTTTGTAGAAATTCTTTAGCGTTGTCAATAATTTTATTCGGTTCGAAAGAAGTCTTTCCGATTGAAGCATGTATAATACCCGCCTTATCAACTTTGAAATCAATTTTTCCGGCTTTTATTTCATTTACGGTTTTAGCTATTTCCATAGTTACTGTTCCGCTTTTGGGATTAGGCATTAAACCTCTTGGTCCCAATACTTTCCCCAGTGCACCAACTTTAGGCATAACATTAGGAGTGGTAACCACAACATCGAAATCAATCCAGCCCCCTTTTATTTTGTCGACAAATTCGTCCAGTCCCACATAATCAGCTCCTGCACTTTTTGCTTCTTCTTCTTTGTCGGGTGTGCACAAAACCAGAACTTTTTTTGATTTTCCTGTTCCATGTGGCAAAGCAACTATTCCTCTAACCATTTGGTTTGCCTTTCTGGGGTCAACACCAAGCCTCACGTCAACATCAATTGAGGAGTCGAACTTTGTGTAAGAAATTTTCTTAATAAGTTCGGCTGCTTCTTCCACTGTATACAACTTTTCCGGTTCCAGTTTTGCTAAAGCTTCTTTTCGTTTTTTTGATATTTTAGCCATTATAATTTTATTTTTTATGCTAAAAAATTTTCACTTCTTTTCCTTCTACAAATTATTTTCCAACCTTTTCTTTTTGTTTTAAAGGTGATTTTCCGGAGATTGTTATTCCCATGCTCCTGGCAGTTCCGGCGACCATGTTCATTGCCGATTCTATTGTAAAACAATTCAGGTCGGTCATTTTATCCTGTGCAATTGTTTTCACGTGCTCCCATGTAACCGAACCCACTTTATTTTTATTTGGTTCGGGAGAGCCCGATTTAACTTTTGCAAATTCAATCAACTGCACAGCTACCGGTGTTGTTTTTGTAATAAACTCAAATGTTTTATCTGAATAAACTGTAATCACAACAGGAACTATTTTGCCTGCCATATCCTGTGTACGGGCGTTAAACTGCTTACAAAACTCCATGATATTAACTCCTTTTGCGCCCAATGTAGGACCAACAGGAGGAGATGGATTTGCTGCGCCTCCTTTAATTTGTAATTTTATTAAAGCTGCTATTTCTTTTGCCATTGGTTTATAACTATTATTTAATTTATACTAAATTGTGCAACACCTTGCTTAAAGGAAGCATTTAAAATAAAAGCAGATGTTCCATTTATTCTTTTTCAACCTGCATATAACTCAACTCCAGCGGTGTTTTTCTTCCGAAAATTTTCACCATAACTTTAAGTTTTTTCTTTTCTTCATTTATTTCTTCAATCACTCCCGCAAAACTGTTAAACGGTCCGTCAATTACTTTTACTGTTTCTCCAACTATAAAAGGATTATTAATTTCTTCAGACTTTCCTGCCAGTTCGTCAACTTTACCCAATATTCTGTTTACTTCGGCCGGACGTAATGGTTCGGGCACTCCTCTTTTTGTACCAAGAAAGTTTAATACTCCCGGCAGGTTTTTAACTGTATGAGCTATTTCAGGGAGCAGTACCGCTTCAATTAAAATGTAACCGGGGAAATAATTTCTTTCCTTGCTGATTTTTTTCCCGTTTCTTATCTGAAATATTTTTTCGGTAGGAATCAAAACATTTGATACCTTATCTTCAACACCCAAACGCTTAATTTCGTTTTCGATGTATTGCTTAACTTTTTTTTCGCTACCGCTAATGGTTTTAACTACGTACCACTTTTTTTCCTGCTCGGCCATAATAAAATTAAAAAACTAATTTATAAAATGCTCTGAGAACAAAACCGAATACCGAATCCATGCCCCACACAACCATAGCAATGATAAGTGAAGCAATTGAAACTACTATAGCACTACCCTGTAATTCGTTCCATGTAGGCCAAGAAACCTTGTGAACAAGTTCATCAAAAGATTCTTTTATGTATGTCTTAACGCTTGAAAACATAATTTTCCTTTTATTTTGCACGGGTGGAGAGATTCGAACTCCCAACCAACGGTTTTGGAGACCGCTACTCTGCCAGTTGAGCTACACCCGTTTTTGCATATGTTGTTATGCCATAATTATGGTATAGCAGGCATTTTAAAATATTCGATCGCCTTTCTGATTATTTTCAGAAATTTATTATTCAATTATTTCAATTACCTGTCCTGCACCAACTGTTCTTCCTCCTTCACGAATTGCAAATCTCAGATTCATGTTCATTGCTATCGGTACTATGAGTTTAACTTCAATAGTTAAGTTGTCGCCCGGCATTACCATTTCTCTACCTTCAGGTAAAGTGATTTCACCAGTAACGTCAGTAGTTCTGAAATAAAATTGAGGGCGGTATTTATTATGAAACGGTGTATGTCTTCCACCTTCTTCTTTTTTCAAAATATAAACTTCGCCTTTGAAATGCGTATGCGGAGTAATTGAACCGGGTTTCGCAATAACCATGCCTCTTCTAATATCATCCTTATCGATACCTCTGAGCAATAAACCTGCATTGTCACCTGCTTCACCTCTGTCAAGAATTTTCCTGAACATTTCAACACCTGTAACAACAGATTTCAGCTTTTCGGCACCCATTCCGATAATTTCCACATTTTCGCCTGAAAGAATAACACCGGATTCTATTCTGCCTGTAGCAACAGTACCTCTACCTGTTATAGAAAATACATCTTCAATAGGCATTAAGAATGGCTTGTCAACTTCACGTGTCGGAATTGGAATGTATGAGTCAACGGCATCCATGAGTTCCATGATTTTTTCAATCCACTTTGGTTCTTTATTCAAAGCGCCAAGTGCCGAACCACGGATTATGGGTGTTTTTGCACCATCAAATTTGTAGAATGTCAGCAAATCCCTGATGTCCATTTCAACAATTTCCAATAATTCTTCATCGTCAACCATGTCAACTTTGTTTAGGAAAACAACAATTGTCGGAACGCCAACCTGACGTGCCAAAAGTATGTGTTCTCTTGTTTGAGGCATGGGACCATCAGTTGCAGCAACAACTAATATAGCACCGTCCATCTGAGCTGCACCTGTAACCATGTTCTTAACATAGTCGGCATGACCAGGGCAGTCAACGTGTGCATAATGTCTTTTTTCAGTTGAATATTCAACGTGAGCAGTATTAATAGTAATACCTCTTTCTTTTTCTTCAGGTGCATTGTCAATGGAGTCGAATGACCTGAACTCCGCCAAACCTTTATCCTGAAGGGTAAGTGTAATAGCAGCTGTCAAAGTAGTCTTGCCGTGATCAATGTGACCTATAGTTCCTATATTTACATGCGGTTTGGAACGATCAAATTTTTCTTTTGCCATAATTATATTTCTGTTTTAAAAATTATTAATAATTAATTTTGATTTTTTATTTTAATGTTAAATTTATTTCAATATTTCAAATTTTGAGCCAATGACGAG
>JAQUPB010000038.1 GCA_029004185.1 Bacteroidales bacterium
ATTATGTTCGGGTACAAAGGTTTTTTCTTAAGTTATTCCCAGAATTATATTGACGAAAGATTTTTGGATGAAGCAAATCATAATTCTTTAAAAGGATATAATATCGGTAATTTTGTAATATCCAAAGAATTCAAATACAGGGAATATTCTTTAACTTTTGATTTTCATGTAAACAACGCCTGGAGCGACACTTATTATGTAAAAGCATTTTATCCGATGCCTCTGAGGAATTATCAAATCGGGGTGAGAATAAATTTTAATAAAAATAAATAAAAAATGATTACTTTTGTAAACCTTTTAAAAATATGGTAATATGAAAAAAATATTTAATGCACGTTTTGGAATTCTTTGGCTGATAATTATTTCAGCAGGAGCACTGCGTCTGTTTCCTCATCCGGTTAACTCCACTCCAATCGGAGCCATGGCTTTATTCGGGGGAGCTTATTTCGGCAGAAGATGGCTGGCTTTTATAGTGCCGCTGGCGGCATTGTTCGTGAGCGATATTGTGGTGAATTATGTTTTTTATCAGAAGTTTGTTTTGCTTCATGAAATGGTAATCTGGGTTTATGGCGCATTTATTTTAAATGTTGTTGTCGGGAACATGATAAAAAAAGTGAAGGTTTCTAATGTTGTTGCCGGCGGTATCGTTGGCGCGATTTTATTTTATGTTATTACAAACTTCGGTGTATGGGCTACACCGGGAATAATGCACATTTATCCAATGACCCCCCAAGGCCTCATTGCATGCTATGTTGCAGGCATACCTTACCTCTGGAATACAGTTGCCGGTAATTTGTTTTATTCGGCGCTGATGTTCGGAGTTTTTGAACTTGCTAAAAGAAAATTTACTGTTCTTTCAATTGCAAAATAGAATTTGAAATAATATGAGAACAAAAAAGCTATTCTTTTCCGGAATAGCTTTTTTATTCATAGCCTGGATTTCATTTGGCAGCGTTAGCTTTTTGGTTTTTTCTTTTTTTCTTTTTTTCTTTTAAGCATTTCCCTGAGAGTATCAAATTCTTTTCTGTAAAACAAACCTATTCCCTGTGTATAAGGTGCGTTTTTATAAATTATGTCATTGCTTGAATTTGTTTTGTTAAATGCTTTTACCCTCAGTCCGCCTTCTTCGGTTAGCTTTGCTTCAATATTCACATCACCCACAATATTACTTGCATTTTTATCTTTGTTGCCCGCAACTCCGAAATTACCATCAACACTGACTCTGTCGTTGAAAATCTGTGTTGAAAGAGCAACCTGCACTTCATCATTGTTAAGCTGGTCGCCGGGACGGTAATTAACACCAATATCAAAGTCCTTGCTTATCTGCGAAAGCCAGTTGTTCAATTGATTTGACAAAAGCTCACTGGAGTTTGCTTTTGCGCCGACACCGTACTTTGTACCGGATGCCTGGTTTTCGCTGAATTTTCCGCGCATATTTGAAGGTGTTACAAAACTGTTTAACGCCAGTAATGAAATTATTTGATAATTCATATCGGGTTGTATTATTGCTTTGTATTTATCGCTTTCATCATCGGTTAAAGTCGGAAACCCCACATCAAAACTTATTGTAGGGTTGAATAATTTATCTTTCATGAATATTTTACATTCAACCGGCACACGTTCATTGCGTTTTGTACTGTCGAAAGTTTGTTCCAGAACACTCAAAGTAGTTCTGACTTTATATATTGCTTCGATATTTATTTCTGCATCATAAGGATCGCCGTTCCATTTTAATGTTCCTCCTTTTTCTATATGGAATTTTTTATTTATCAGATTTTGCAATGTAAACAGATAATCTCCTTCTTCAATAATATAGTTTCCATACATATTGAAATCGCCTTTTGTATCAATCAGGAATTTCATGTCTCCCGAACCTTTTCCTCTCATAATATCACCGCTTCTGGCATCAAATATTATGAAAACTTCCGCCTCGGGAGTTACGTTAAGGTCAAAATTAAGCTTTATTCCTGCCAGGTTAACTTCATATTGTTGCTGCGTTTTAACTGAACTGTCTTTTGTTTCAAATGTTATAAAACTATTATCGTATGATTCGGAAGTTTCTGTTAATGGAATAAAGAAGCGTGTTCCTTTTTCGGTTTTGCCGGTTATATTAATATCTACATTTTGCGGTGTGCCTTTTATTTCAATAATTCCGGTAAAAAAACCTTTTCCGTAATAAAGATTATTCTGGTACATGTTTGTATTCAGGCAAACGAATTTTTTAGCATCAATATTCAAATCGAATTTAAAATCCTTAAAATTATTATGTGTGATTTTTCCATTTAATACAGCTTTGTTGCCGAGAGAATCGAAAATCTCAATGTTTTCAAATATGAATTTGTTTTTTGCAATACCTATTTCATTGGCGAAAGAATAACCTGCATTGGTGTAATCAACCCGCAGAAAAGTTCTTTGAAATAAAAGCTTTCCGGATAAATCGGGATTTGATAATGTGCCTTTCAATTTGAGTTTGCCTGAGGCTTCACCTCTCATATCAGAAAAAACATCTGTAACATATTTTTTAAACATCTGCAGTTTAAGTTTGTCGAGAGTAATATCAAAATCAAGTTTTTCTCCCGCCGGGTAATAGTATCCCTCAAGATTAAATGTTTTCAGGTTGCCTCTCATTGCCGTTGCATCTACATTCAGTGACTTTGTTTTAGTGTTCCACGTACTCTTTAAATATGCAACACCGAGTGCATCCTGATTAATAATAAGATCTCTAACAATAATGTCTGAATTAAGATTAAGGGTGGAATATAAATCAGATAATGAGGTTTTTCCGCTTAAAGTACCGCTCAGGACATATCCTGAACTTTTTATAACCGGATTTAGATTTGCGATATTGAAATTTGTGAAATCAACAAATAAACTGTCTTTAGGATTTTTTGAAATAATTCCGTTAAAATTCAGCTTTTGCAGATTTGATGAAAAGATGAGATTGTCAATATGCACATAAGATGAATCAATGGAAATTAGCTTCTTTTCTTTCAATTGCCATACCGAGTCATTTATAATTATGTTCGAAGGAAAAACAGATAAATCAATTTTTGATTTGCTTTTAAAGCAGGCAATACCTTTGATGTTTCCCATATTCATTGTTGAATCATGCTTTTGCCAGTTTATATCAAAGCCAAGGCTGTCATTCCTGGAATGTGAAGTAATACTGAAATTTTCGACAAAAATATTATTACTCAAGAAAAGTTTACTGCAGTTCGTATTTATTGAAAGTGTTTTTTCTTTAATGTTTATATCGGCTTTTAAGTTTACAGCTTTTTGCTGGTTATAAACAATTTCGGGAGATTTTATGTTTCCTGCCAGAAGATTGGTTTGCGAATTATAATATCCGAAAATACTTGTTTGGGGAGCTATCCTGAATGAAGGGAAAAATATATCAGACAGCGGTTCGGCATTTATAACATCAATATTAAAAGCAATATCTTCATAGGTATTCTGGTCTGCTTTATTCAATACTTTGATATGGTATGAAGGAAGAAATTTATTAAAAACTTTAACGATTGAATTGGGAAGATTTCTGAATTTGAAAATCCCTTCAATATTGGCATCAACAAAATCGGACAAAATTTCAACTTTTCTTGTGCCATTGTCTTCGGAAGTTTTGATAAATAATTTATCCATCTCATAATCCCTGCCGTTTTGTATGTATTTTGTATTTTCAATCTCAATAAGTCCCCTTATGTTATCGAGGGTGTTTCCTGTGAAATTGAACCTTATCGAGGAATTTGCAATTACAGGATTTATGGAGTCTGATTTAATTAAATTCAATCTTTTGAGATTTGCATTTGCCACTGAAGATTTAAAATCAAAAACCGGTAATTGCTGGCTGTAATCTATCTGACCTGAAAAATCGAGATTTATATTGTTGTCGCGGATATTGAGATTGCCATTGAATTTTCTTTTTGAAACATCACCGCTTGCCAGAATGTTTTTGTAATTATATCCGTTGAACTCAATATTGCCGATGTTTGCTGTAATTTCAGCAGACATTTTATCGGGGTCAAAACTTTTACCCTTAATTTTTGCATCCATACTTATTCTGCCGACCCATTTTTTATAATCCATGAATTTTCCGATATCAAAATTGTCGAGTTTCAGATGCCCGTTATATTTCATGTTATCGGCTTCATAAACATTGCCAAGTTCAAGGTCGGTGCTTACCATTCCGAGATTAGTATATAATTTCCCGTTTGAAACAAAGTCGTTGAAAAATCCTGTGAGTTTTCCTACGTATTTAATATCTCCCATGGAATTGAAATAATCGGGCAAAACAACATGAAATTGCCCGCTTTGAGAAGGCATGTCAAACTTTTCAAGGTCTCTTTTGGAAGTTATGAGTTCCTTAATTGTCATGAACATAAATGTTTCATCAGAATATGGCAGGCCTGTTAATTGTATGTTACCGTAAAAATGAGTCGAAGAGCCATATTGTATGTCGATGTTTTTCCCTTTAAAATCACTTATTCTGCCGCTAAGTTCTCCCGATAATTTTACGATGTTTTTACTGTTGCACAACTCCTTTGCAAAATAGCCGATATCCCCGAAGCATATGCCGGCTTCTTTTATAATTGATTTTATTTTAACTTTTCTTTCAAAATCATTGAAGTCAGCTGAGCTCTTAAAACCAAATGATGCATTTAAACTGAGATTACTTTGAGGAGTTTTTATTTTTATGTCATTCACATCAAATCCGTCTGAATAAAATTTTATAGTTGAAGAAAATTCATTCAGTTTAAATCCCGATTTTTCAATTAAAGAAATATTTTTTATATCTGCGAAAACCGTGTCGCCGGCGGTTTTGATGTTATGGATTTTTAAATTCAGGTTTTTTAAATCAATATCGTTGAAGTCGACAAGTTTGCACTCTGAGTTTTTTTCGGAAGTGATATATTTATCAATGCAGTATTTCAGACTGCTGTTTTCAAATTCAAAATTCCTGCATAAAACTTCCCACAGCTTTTCTTTTGTTGTATCTTTTGATTTTGGTGAAAAATAATCAACAATAAACTGGTAGTTAAAAACAGTATCTGCCCTGTACTTTCTGAGATTTATGCCTGCATCTTTAAATCGTATTTTATTAAAATTTATTTTTCTGCGTGCAATGGAAATCTCATCGATTTTTACATAAAGTTTTTTTGAAGAGAAAAGAATGTTTTTGTGTTGGTCTTTTATTTCTATGTTTTCAAGCACAATATTCAGAAAATAAGAAATATCAACTCCGCCGATTTTTATTTCCGTTTTGAGTTCTTTTGATAAATATGAAGCAATTCTTTGGGAAACATAGGTTTGAACTGCCGACGTACGGAAAACAAAATATAAAGTTGCCAACAGGAAAATTAATGTTGAAATAAAGTAAACTGATATTTTTTTAATTTTTTTAATCTCTGTATAATTATTGGAAGTCAGATGCTTTAATTTAAAATGTTACATTGTTATATTGTCAAATTGTTGTTTTTATACTTTAAAGATATTGTCGGTTATTTGTAACAATTTAACAATATAACAATTAAACAATTGTATTTTAATAAAAGTTAAGTTATCAATCATATTTATTATATAACATGGCACTTTTTTCAATAATTATTAAATTAATTTAACTTTGCAAAGGTAACAAAATTCAGTCATTCTTTTTTTTATAATGAGTATAATTATTCTCGGAATAGAATCATCATGTGACGACACTTCTGCGGCTATAGCAAAAGATTGCAAAATCCTTGCCAATATTGTTGCCACACAGACTATTCATGAGAAATATGGCGGTGTTGTTCCCGAACTTGCTTCACGCGACCATCAGAAAAATATTATTCCTGTTGTTGAAGAAGCTTTGAAAACTGCAGGTGTTGATAAAAAAGAAATTTCTGCAATTGCTTTTGCCAGAGCACCGGGACTTATGGGTTCTTTGCTTGTGGGTTGTTCTTTTTCAAAGGCATTTGCTCTCGGATTAAATGTTCCGCTGATTGAAGCGAATCATCTGCAGTCTCATATTCTGGCACATTTTATTCAGAATAAAAAAGGTGATAAAAATTTTCCGCGGTTTCCGTTTTTATGCCTTCTTGTGTCGGGCGGACATACACAAATCATAAGAGTTGATGCTCATCTGAAAATGGAAATCCTCGGCAAATCTCTTGATGATGCTGCCGGAGAAGCTTTTGATAAGGCAGGAAAAGTTTTCGGACTTACTTATCCGGCAGGACATATGATCGACAAGCTTGCTATGGGAGGAAATCCCAAAGCTTTTAATTTTCCTCATCCCGATATTCCGGGACTTGATTTCAGCTTCAGCGGACTGAAAACTTCTCTTCTTTATCTTGTGAAAGATGAGATTAAAAAAGATAAGGATTTTATTGAAAAAAATAAAGCTGACCTCTGTGCATCTTATCAGAATATAATAGTTGAAGTATTAATGAAAAAGCTAAAACTTGCGGCTGCAATAACCGGAATAAAAGAAATTGCGATTGCAGGAGGTGTTTCTGCAAACTCATTTTTGCAGAAAACTTTAAAGGATGAAGAAAAAAAATCGGAATGGAAAACATTTATTCCACAGCCTGAATATTGCACCGATAATGCAGCTATGATTGCCATTATAGGTTATTATAAATATATAAATAAGGAATTTTGTGAGCAATCCGTTGTGCCATTGGCAAGAGTTTAATAAGTTCGTGGTTTAAAATGTTTGTTGTTTTTAGTTATAAAAGTTCAATGTTATTTATTATTTAATAATTAGTGTCTGTACGTAAAGTCATGGAAATCCGAAAACAAAAAAGTATGCCACAGATTCACAGATTATTAAAAATAAAAAATCTGTGAATCTGTGGCTAATTTTCAATTTTAAATTCGGATTTTATTATTTTTTTTATATTTTTGAAAAATGAATGATATAAACAGTGAGATAAAGAGAGCAATAGAAACCTTGTCAAAAGGAGGCGTAATATTATATCCTACCGATACAATATGGGGAATAGGTTGTGATGCAACAAATGAGAAAGCCGTTGAAAAAATTTATAAGATTAAAGGGCGGGCTGCTTCCAAGAGCATGATTATTTTGCTTGATGATTTTCATAAACTGAAAAAATTTACCGAAGACATACCACAATATGCACTGAAGTTTATCGAAAACAGTACAAAACCGCTTACGATTATTTATCCTAAAGCAAAAGGCATTGCAAGTAATCTTATTGCCAAAGACGGCAGCATAGGAATAAGAATTCCCAAAAATGAATTTTGTAAAAAACTCGTAAAAGAGTTTGGAAAACCAATTGTGTCAACTTCTGCAAATTTATGCGGAGGTATAACCCCAAGATGCTTTAAGGAAATAAACAAAAAGATTATAAGTGAAGCTGATTATGTGGTAAATATGTATCATGACAGGATTGCCTCCAGCAAGCCTTCTACGATTATGAAATTCGAAAGCAATGATGAATTTAAGTTGCTGAGAAAATAATGTTGATAAAATATGCCACAGATTCACAGATTATATTTACTCTGTGAATCTGTGGCAAATTTAATTATAGTTAATACTTTTTGAAAAATAAAGTTCCCTGAATGAAATCAATTAACAAATCCTTTCTTTTTGCTCTATTCTTTTTTTATCTAAATTTGTATAAAGTTTTATTAATCTGTGAATCTGTGGCAAATTCGACTGCATAAAATTGAAAGAAAATCTAAAACATAAAATATTTGAAATTATTTCGGAAACTGCCGAAGAAATGAATGTTCCCGCGTACGTTGTCGGTGGTTACGTGAGAGATATTTTTCTGAAACGCCCTTCTGAAGATATAGATATTGTTGTTGTTGGCAGCGGCATTGAAATGGCAAATAATGTTGCAAAAAAACTTGATGATCCAAAACTTTCTGTTTTTAAGAATTTCGGAACTGCAATGCTCAGGTGCGATAATATGGAAATTGAATTTGTGGGCGCAAGAAAAGAATCATACCGCTCCGACTCACGCAAACCAGTTGTTGAAAACGGAACCCTCGAAGATGACCTCAACAGGAGGGACTTTACAATAAATGCTCTTGCAATAGGTCTTAACAAAAATAATTTCGGAAAACTAATAGATTCTTTCAACGGCATTCTTGATATTGAATATAAAGTTATACGCACACCGCTGAATCCCGATACTACATTTTCGGACGACCCGCTGAGAATGTTACGTGCAATAAGATTTGCAGCACAACTGAATTTTGAAATTGATGAAAAGTCATTTAATGCAATCTGTAAAAACAAAGAACGGATAAGCATAATTTCAAAAGAACGCATTACCGATGAACTTAATAAAATAATAATGACAAAAAAACCATCCGCGGGATTCAAATTACTTCTGGATTCGGGTTTGCTTGAAATAATATTTCCGCAGCTGGCAAAGTTAAAGGGTATTGAAACAGTGGAAGGGAAAAAACATAAAGATAATTTTTATCACTCAATACAGGTTCTCGACAACATTTCGGAAAAATCAGATGATTTGTGGCTTAGGTGGACGGCTTTGGTTCATGACATTGCAAAACCGCAGACGAAAAAATTTGATGAAAAAACTGGCTGGACTTTTCACGGGCATGAAGTTGTGGGAAGCAGAATGGTTCCGCAAATTTTCAGGGAAATGAAACTGCCGGCAAATGAAAAAATGAAATATGTTCAGAAACTGGTTGCACTTCACTTGCGTCCTATTGCATTGACTGAGGAAACAATTACCGACTCGGCAGTAAGAAGATTATTGTTTGAAGCCGGAAATGATATTGAAGATTTGCTTATGCTGAGTGTTGCCGACATAACATCTAAAAATCCCGAAAAGATAAAAGCATACAATAAAAATTTCAAGCTTGTAAAGAAGAAAATAAAGGAAGTTGAAGAAAAAGATAAATTAAGAAACTGGCAGCCGCCGGTAACAGGAAATGACATCATGAAAACGTTTGACATTAAACCATGCTACGAAGTGGGTGTTATTAAAAGCGCCATCCGCGAGGCAATTCTTGACGGAAAAATAGGTAACAACCACGAAGAAGCATATAAATTCATGCTCGAAAAAGGAAAAGAACTCGGGTTAACTGTTAAAAATATTTCGTGAAACAATTATTTTATTTTGTTTTTTTTCTTTTTTTTTGTATTTTAGTAAATTCGTAAAATCAAAATAATTATTAAAAATGGCAATTTATAAGTTCAGGTTATTATTAGACGATTACGATGACTTTTTCAGGGATATTGAAATTAAGCCAAAGCAAACTTTCGCGGATTTCCATAACATAATCCAGGAAACGTTTAAATTTGAAGGAAAAGAATTGTCTTCATTTTTTCTGTGCGACCACAGCTGGAGAAGGGGAACCGAAATTACGCTTATAGACATGACCGATAATAACAGCGGTAATATCATGAAAAACTGCGTTCTTGCAAACTTTATCGAAGACCCCCATCAGAGAATGAATTACGTTTACAATTTTCTGGACTTAAATACAATTTATATTGAGCTGGTGAAAATCATTTCCGAAGAGGAGAAGGGTGTTAAATATCCGCGGGTAAGTAAAAGCTACGGCGAACTTCCGAAATCCAAAATTAAAGGAGGAAAAATTCCGCCAACTGTTGAAGAACCTGTTTTTGAAGAAGAACTTGTTGTTCCCGATGAAAACAACATGGAGGAAGAAGAAGTTCAAAACGACCTTGGCGAGCCAATGAGCGGCTTCAATGAAATTACCGAAGAACCCGAAGAAAATCAAATTTAAATAGTTTGTAGTTTGTTGTTTGTAGTTTGTGGTTAAAATCTAAACCATTTATAAACCGCCAAACTTCAATGTTTTGTAAATATTAAAATAATGATGTTTTTCTGGTGCAATTAAAGAGCGACAACTACAAACAACAAACTACAAACAAAAAACTTTACTTTTTGTGAGCAAAAGCAAGAAATTGATTATTGTTGTTGGTCCTACGTCTGTAGGAAAAACCGAGTTCGGCATTTTGATTGCGGAAAAACTGAATACTGAAATAATTTCTGCCGACTCGCGCCAGTTTTATAAGGAGTTAAAAATAGGTACTGCAGCACCAACAGAGGAAGAACTTAAAAGAGTGAAGCATCATTTTGTGGGGCATATTTCAATTACCGATAGTTATAATGTTTCGAAATTTGAAACCGATGCAATGATGTGCCTGACGAAAATATTTGAAAAAAATAATTATGCAGTGATGGTTGGCGGCTCGGGTTTGTATATTGATGCAGTATGCAAAGGAATTGACGACTTGCCCGATGCCGATGAAGAATTAAGAGCCCGGCTGAAGGAACAGTTAAAAAACGAAGGCATAGAATCAATAAGATTGATGTTGAAAAAACTTGACCCTGAGTATTACTCAAAAGTTGACAAAGCAAATCCCAACCGCCTTCTTCGCGCCATTGAAGTTTGCCTTGCCACAGGAAAAACTTTTTCGGAATTAAGAAGTAAAAAACCAAAAGAAAGAAATTTTGAGATAATTAAAATCGGGCTCAACCGCAATAGAGAGGAATTATGTGAAATAATTAATAAAAGGGTTGATGTGATGATTCAGAAAGGACTCGTTGATGAGGCAAAGAAATATCACGAATGCAAAAACTCCAACGCATTGAATACAGTAGGATACAAAGAAATTTTTAATAATCTTGAAGGTAAATGTTCTTTGGAATTTGCAATAGAAAAAATAAAAACAAACACGCGCCGTTATGCAAAACGCCAACTGACATGGTTCAGAAAAGATAATGACATTAGATGGTTCGATGCAGAAAAAAAAGAGGAAACATTCATTGACATTTGCCGACTTCTGGAAATATAATTGGTATAGAAATCCGTTTAAGAAAACCAATGATTTTTTATTATTTTGTTTATGTCCGGTATATCAGACAAAATGTCCGGTGTTTCATACAAAATGTATGATATTTCAGACATAAGAAATAAAATTTCTTATAAAAACATTAAATGAAAATTGACGGCTTTTTTTGTTTAAAATTTTATTATCTTTGTTTTACATATTATATACAAAAAGCGAAGGTATAAACAAGTTGGGGGCAAGGCTCTGAGATGACCCGAGATTAACTTTAATAAATAAAATATCAATTAATGTTGCGGAGTCAGCACTATAATCACTGATGAAATTGAGATGAGAAAAATTATTATTTTTTTGATATTTTTAATTGCTTTGACAATTAAAATAAATGCCCAAATCCCCAACAGTGGATTTGAAAACTGGATAAATTATGGAAATTACATGAGACCCCAGTATTGGGCTACTACGAACATTTATTCTGACGGAAGTTTTTACCCGATTACAAGGTCAACTGATCATTATCCACCTTCGATTGGAAATTATTCTGTAAGAATTGAAAACAATATTTCGTTTTTAGTCGACACTTTCGGATTTGGAGCAATTCAGGCTAATATTATTGATGTTCTTGCGCCTCCGCATCCTGCATTTCCGATAATCGGCAAACCTTCACATTTAACAGGTTATTTTAAATTTTTCCCACAAAATGGCGATACTATGCACATAGGTTCGCATTTGTATTTTAACGGAATCGACGTGGCAAGCGGAGGTATTTTAGTAGATTCAACTGTTTCAACTTGGACACCCTTTGTTATCAATTATTCGCCTTACGCTACTGCCGATAGCGCTTTCATTAATATAACCGCCTATAATAGCAGGGTCGGAGCCCAGAATTATCCGCATGGTAATTCTGTGTTGTATATAGATAATTTGAATTTCGACAGCCCTATTGGTTATATTCCAAAATATAATTATGACAATATTTTATTTGAATTATATCCCAATCCTGCAAACACAGAAATAACAATGGAAACATCGCATACAACAAAAGAAAGCATTCTGACAATTTGCAGTATAGGCGGACAGGAATTAATAAGACAAAAAATAAAAAACAGCAAGACACAGATTGATATCAGCAACTTGACAAACGGATTATATTTTGTAAAACTTATTACTGAAAAGACAGTTGAAGTGAGAAAGATAATAAAAGAATAACACCACCCAGCCCCCAACATAGGCTTAGTGTTAGCGGGCAGAAATTAGTAATTTGAAATTCAATAATTATTTATAAATTTGTTTTCGGGTGAAAGTGACGCAGCTATTTGCGATCCGTCATCTGACGGATGTTTCGGTTGTTAGAGGGAGCAACAAAAAAAGCAAAAAGCGTGTAGTTGATGGAGTTGAAAAATATTAAAGCTGATTTTACCATAAAAATTAAAAAGATGATAAACATAAGTAAAACTTGTATTGCCCAAGCAATGATTTTGGTGGTGTTTTTAATTTTACATGTCAGTTGCAAGGTAAGCGAAACTAATATTATTGCACGGGAAACCGGAAGTTATACTGATCCGCGCGATGGTAAGGTTTATAAAACCGTAAAAATAGGTGATCAATGGATTATGGCAGAAAACCTTGCTTATAAACCTGATCGGGGAAACTACCGGGCTTATGATAATGATTCGGACAATGTCAGTAAATACGGTTACTTGTACGATTGGGAAACTGCAAAAAAAGTAGCGCCCGAAGGTTGGCATTTACCTTCTAATAAAGAATGGAAAACCTTAAGAAAAGCATTAGGCGGCAAAAGGGCGGTATGGAAATATTCGCAAAAGATTTATAAACCAATGATGCATGGTGGCAGCAGCGGCTTTAATGCCTTGCTGGGTGGTCTGTTGGATTGTAATGGTAAATTCAGGTACCTGAACGAGCGTGCCGACTTTTGGAGTTCTTCTGATAGTAATTTTGACGGACCATGGCACTTCGGTATAGATAGCAATAAAGATAGTATTCCTCACGGTTCAGCTGACAGTAAAAAAGGTGGTTTCGCCGGTTTGAAATCCTATGAGTGCTATGGAAGCGGCAAAAGTGTTCGTCTTTTCAAGGACTAAAAGTATTCCTGTAATCGGATGGTTGAAACTTCCCCGGTGTTCGGTTTACATTCAAAACAAATTGTGTTTTTAAAATTATTCTTTTAATTTTACTTCGTTTTAAGAACCCCTCTGTATTTATTTATCAAATATGAGAATTGCCTTAACAATATTTTTAATTCTGTTTAGCGCAGGCATTGGCTTTTCGCAAAGCTCCCAAACCGACAGTTTTAATATTTACATAAATAAAACACAGGAGTTTCTGCATAATGACATTGAAAAAGCACGATATTATTCTGATAAAGCATATGCAATTGCATTAAAAAGCAACGATAGATATAAACTGGGAGTTTCATACAAATACAAAGGAATTGTATTGTTCAAAGACGGATATAATGAAAAACCGGCAGAATTTTTAAACAAAGCATTCGATATTTTTAAATCCGGCAATAACGATAAAGAACTTCCCGACATGTATTACTACCTGGGAATTTCTCAATTAAATCTGGGTAATTATATTATTTCAATAAACTATTTTTTTACCGGAATAGAAAAAGCGGAGAAATATAAAAATACTGACGCATTGGTTATGTTGTACTTCGGGTTGGGGCGCCTTTATTATTATATTGCAAAAACAGACGAGGCAATTAAATATTTTAATAAATCACTATCTGTTGCAAAAAAAACGAAAAGTGATTTCATAGTATTTCCGAATAACTTTCTGGGCATTTGCTATTATGACAAAATGCAATATGAAAAAGCATTGCGATATTCTCTGGAAAATGTTGCTGTTTCCGAAAAAAACGGAAATAACCTGATGCTTAGCGAATCTTATCTGATGATGGCTCTTGTAAATAGTGCAAAAAAGAATAATAAACCGGCTATGGAATTTTATTTAAAATCATTGGAAATAGCTGATAAATATAAAGGGAAAAGATTATTAGGCAGAGATTATAATTATTTTTCGGAGTTTTATTTTGGGTTAAGTGATTATGAAAATGCTATTAAATATGCAAGGAAAACATATGAAATAGGAAAAGAAATAAATGAAAAGGCATTGATTGTAACATCTACAAATATCTTAAGCTTATCATATTTCAAGATAAATAACATCAATGAGGCATACAAATATTCCGAGGAACATTTCGCAAAATACAGTGAAATAAACAGCGGAGAAGTGTTATCGAAATTTTACACTTCGGTAATAGATAATGAAATGAAAAAGCGGGAGATTGAAAAGTTAAAGCAGGAAAAAAACAACAGGATAAAAACGTTGGTATTATTATCAGCATTGCTTTTTGTGATTATCATTTCATTGGTCATTTATTATCAGCAGAAACTTAAAATTAAAAACTTTCAGCTTGCACGTCTTGAACAAAGAAAATCGCAAGAGAAATTACAGAGAGACCTCGGGATTAAAAGAAAGGAAATGGAAAAACTCGCGTTATATATTATTGAAAAGAATCATTTTCTTGAGCAATTGAAGGGAAAAATAAATTCTCTGAAAAAGAAAAAGAATGTAAATGAAATCGTGGAGGAATCAAATAAAATTTTATTATTCAGTTCGCAAAATATAGGTCTTTCAAAAGAAAGAAAGGAGTTTAACATATACATAAATAGTCTCTACAGCGATTTTCATTCAAATCTTTCGCAAAAATGCCCTTCGTTGACCGAACATGACAGGCGACTCGCTGTTCTTATAAAACTGAATTTTTCATCAAAAGAAATAGCCTCCATTTTAAATATAACCCAAAGGTCAGCTTTGATATTCAGATACAGGCTGAAGAAAAAATTGAATCTGCCCGAAGGGAAAGACATGGAAGAGTTCTTTTCGGAAATCTGATTATTTGTTTTTTTTATATAAATATTTTTGTTTTTTTTCACTTTGCCATTTGATAAAAATAATGTAGGTTTGCCTTAATTTTCAGCTTTAAAATATTTATTTATGAGAGCCGTTACAAGAATAATATTTATCATATCAGTTTTGATTAACTGCTTTTTTGTTAAATCACAGAATGTGGAATTTACAAAGAGCATTTTTCATGATAAAAAAAGTGAATTAAGAAAAGCTAAAAAGCAAATAAAAAAAGGCGATGAGAATTTTCGGCTTGGAGGAATATATTTTGATAAGGCACTGGAATATTATTTGCAGGCAAATAACTTCAACCCCAGCAATGCAGCGCTTAATTTTAAAATAGGCAGGACATACATTTGCTTGCTCGAAAAAAACAAAGCAATTGAACATCTTGTTAAAGCAGTAAAACTTAATGGGACTTCTTTAAAAGATGTGCATTATTACCTCGGAAGGGCATACCAGTATGCAATGAAATGGGATACCGCAGTTAAAGAATACAATTTATATAAGAAAAATTTAAACCAGAACGAAACAGGCGGACAAAGTTATGATGTTGATAAAAGAGTTAAAGAATGTGAAAGCGGTAAAGAACTTTCAAAATCTCCCGTAAAATGTTTTATTGATAATTTCAGCAGTGTAGTGAATTCAAAATATGATGATTATTATCCGGTGCTGTCTTCCGATGAATCAACTTTGTTTTTCACTTCACGACGAAAAGAAAATGAAAGAACAAGAATATGTGATATAGATAATAAATATTACGAGGATGTTTATGATACAAAAATGAGTAACAAATTGTGGGGCAATGCTCAAAATTTTGACAACTCATATAATTCAAAAGATAATAGTGCAGTTGCCGGAATGTCGGGTAATGGAATGCTGTTTCTGGTTTATGACGGAAATAAAAACGGCAACCTGAATATTTGCGAATATTATAAAGATAAACGCTGGACAAGACCCGATGAATTCGGTAAAATAATTAATGCAAAACGTACTCATTCATCTTCGGCTGCAATTACAATCGATGGGAAAACATTGTTTTTTGTGAGCAATAAAAAAGGAGGTATTGGCGGAAGCGATATTTATGTTTGTACAAAAGACGAAAAAGACAGATGGACAGAACCGCTGAATCTGGGCAGTACTATAAATACAGTTTACGACGAAGAATTTCCTTTCATCACTGCCGATGGAAAAACCCTGTATTTTACTTCCAAAGGGCATAATTCAATGGGCGGCTATGACGTTTTTAAATCGGTTAATGAAAACGGCAAATGGTCTGCACCCAAAAATCTGGGCTTTCCTATTAATTCCCCTTTTGACGATTTTACTTATTTTGTTTACGGCAACAAAATAAATTTTGCTTATTATTCCTCAAACAGGGAAAATGGAATAGGCGGAAGCGATATTTATAAGATTACTTATATCACCGATAAACCTGTCATGAACAGCCAGGAGGATAATTTAATTGCATCAATAACAGAACCTGTAAGCGAAGTTGTCCTCGAAAGACCTGTCGAAATAAGAGAAAAATCAATGATAGGACTTAAAGGAATTGTTACTGATGCCGCAGACAATAAACCTATAAAAGCTGAAATTGAAATTACCGACAACGAACAGAATGTAATTCTTTCTACAATTCAGGTGGATGTTAAAACAGGGGAGTACCTTGTTACAATTCCATCGGGGAAAAATTTCGGCGTTACGGTGAAATCCACAGGATACATGTTCAGCTCCGAAAACATTAATATTCCTTTGTCTTACCAATATATTGAAGTGAGAAAAGATTTTGCATTAAAGAAAATTGAAGCGGGAATAAAAGTTGTTCTTAATAATATTTTCTTCGATTTTAATAAATCAACACTTCGCAAAGCATCAATTCCCGAACTCGACAGAGTATTAAAATTATTGCAGGACATGCCTACCCTGAAAATTGAAATCTCCGGTCATACCGACAGTAAAGGAAATGCCAAATATAATCAGAAGCTTTCCGAAAACAGGGCAAGGGCAGTGGTGGATTATTTGCTGAACAAGGGCATAAGCGAAACCCGCCTTACATGGGTTGGTTACGGCTTCACCCAGCCGGTTGCTCCCAATACTACCGAAAAAGGACGACAGCTCAACCGACGTACCGAATTTAAAATTATAAGTAAATAAATTAATTTAGTGTATGTTTTTGAAGTTAAAAATTGCCACAGATTCACAAATCTGATTTTTTTCTATTTATAATAATCTGTGAATCTGTGGCTGATTTTTTAAATTTATTTATTACAACTTTGTTGGCAAATACTAAATATCCGCAAATCGTAAATGAGAAATTTTAATAAAATACTTTTTTTGATAATTGTAATCCTTTCGGCATGTTCCGTCAGGAATTCAAAAAGAATTGTCAATCCCGCTCTCGAGAAAATAAATCCCGAAGTGATGAAAAAATATGTTTACTTTCTGGCTTCCGATTCAATGAAAGGAAGGAATACACCAAGCAGGGAACTCGACAGCGCTGCAAAATATATTGCAAATGAATTCGAGAAATACGGCATAAGACCTGCAAAAGGTTCGTATTTTCAGAAAATAGAATTAAACAAAAAAAATCTTAATAAGGAAAACAATCTGACGATTGAAAGAAATAAAAAAGAAAATACCTTTAACCTGAAAGATGATTTTATTCCGTTTTATGTGACTGCAGACAAAAGTATTGAAGGACAAATTGTTTTTGCCGGTTATGGCATTACCGCATCTGAATACGATTGGGACGATTATAAAAATATTGATGTGAAAGGAAAAATTGTTTTTATATTTCAGCACGAACCGCAGGAAAAAGATTCTTTATCGAAATTTCGGGGAACTAATTCTACAAAATATTCAGGTATTGATTATAAAGTTGAACTTGCTGCTAAGAACGGTGCTAAAGGTGTACTGGTTGTTACCGACCCTTTAAATCATAACTTTCTTAAACCTTCAGGCTTCACATGGCCTCTGATTTCAAGACTTGTTTCCGAAGACGAACTGCCGGTCAACTTAACTGCTAAAGATAAAGACAAAGCAAATATTCCCGTTATTCATGTCGGCGAAAGAATTGTGGAATTACTTTTTTCCGGTTACGACTCATTGAAAAGAATACAATCATTAATGGATAAAACATACAAATCAAATTCTTTTGAAATACCCGATTGTTATGTTTACTTGAAAACATCGGTTAATTATGAATATATGACAAGCTTCAATGTTGTGGGTGAAATTGAAGGAAGCGACCCTGTATTGAAAAATGAAGTTGTTGTTATTGGAGCACATTACGACCATAAAGGAATAATAAAAGACCATGAACCGGGCGAGGATTACATTTTTAACGGCGCTGACGACAATGCATCGGGAACTGCAGGTGTGATGGCTATTGCTGAAGCATTTGCTTCCGCCAAAGTAAAACCGAAACGAACTGTATTATTCGTTTTGTTTGCAGGAGAAGAAAAAGGTTTGTATGGTTCTTATACTTATGTTAATAATCCGCTCTTCCCACTTGAGAAAACCGTTGCAATGCTCAACCTTGACATGATAGGCAGAAACGGAGCTGATACTTTATTTTTAAAAGGTTCCGGAAGAAACCCCGGCATAACAACTGTAGTAAAAAAACAAAACAAACACATCGGTTTTATTATTCCTGATAATAAAAATGACTATGTGGGAGGCAGCGACCACGCTAATTTTTATAACCATAATATTCCCGATATGTTTTTCTTTACCGGCCTGCATAAAGATTATCATAAGGTATCCGATTCTCCCGAAAAAATAAATTATGCCAAGGCATCAAGGGTTGCAAGGTTGGTATTCAAAGCTGCCTGGTATATTGCTAATGATAAAAAACATTATGAAATTATTATAAAATGACAAATATTATTAATTGACTTAAATTAAGTTGTAATATAAATTGCTGCATTGTTAAGTTGTTTAATTGCTATTGTTGATTTTTAACAATTTAGCAATTTAACAATTAAACAATTATATTTCAGTAAAAGTTAATTTTTTAAATTTGAAATCATGAAACTTACAGATATTTGGAAAAGCAGGCAGAAGCCCACGATTTCATTCGAACTTTTTCCTCCGCGAACGGAAAAAACAGCCGAAAATCTGGAAAAAACAATTGATGTTCTCGCTGATTTAAAACCCGATTTCGTTTCGGTTACATTTGGTGCAGGAGGTTCAAACCGTGATGGTTCTTTGCAGCTTGCCCGAAAACTCAAACATGATAAAAAACTCGAAGTCATAACTTATTTTGCAGGATACGGATTGGGACCGGATGATATTACGTCTGTTTTAAATAATTATAGGGAAATAGGAATAGAAAATATTCTGGCAGTTCGCGGTGATAAACCCGAAGATGAAAATTTTAAGCCTCATACCGAAAGTTTTTCTCATGCCAATGAACTTGTAAAATTCATAAAACCAAAATATGATTTTTGCCTTGGTGTTGCCGGATATCCAGAAAAACATATTGAAGCGGCGAGCAAAGAAAAAGATATGGAATATCTGAAACTCAAAGTTGATGAAGGTGCGGAATTTATCATGGCAAATTATTTTTACGACAATAATTTTTTCTTCGACTTTGTTGAACGCTGCCGCAAAAACGGAATAAACCTGCCTATTCTGCCCGGAATCATGCCTGTATACAGCATAAAAATGATGGAAATGCTTGCATCCATTTGCGGGGCAACTATTACTGAAAATCTGCGTAAAGGAATTGCTGCTTTACCTGAAGGTGATAAAGAAGCATTAACATCTTTCGGTATTGAATTTGCCGCAGCTCAATGCAGTGCTTTGCTTAAAACCAATGTTCCCGGATTGCATTTTTATACTATGGACAGAAGCGAATCTGTGGCGGGAATATTAAGCAAACTTAAAAGCGAAAACTTTTTGTAAGACAGAGTGCTGAAAAAAAAATACATAATATTAATTTTAATAATTTTTACTTTTATTCCCTGCAATGCCCAGAAAGGAAAAGCGAGGAGATATTTCTATAAATTTATTTACAGCGTATTTAACGAAAAAGATGAAAAATCATATAACCGCAAAACAAAGAATAATAAAGGCTCAAATTCTTTCAGCAAAAACAAAAGGAGAGTAGTAGGTAAAACTTTTTCTCTTAAATCCGATAAAAAGGAAAAATCTTACAACAGGAAATTCAGGATTTTCTCTTCATCTTCAAGGTACAGCAGTAAAAACAGGAAGATGCAAAATAAGCCCGTATTTCTTATACCCGACATACAAATAAAAGCATTCAGCAAAAGATACAAAGCCCCGTCTTCGACCTCAAAATACAGCGCCAAACACAAGAGAATGAAAAAGAAAATATTCTTTGTTATTCCTGACATCAGAATAAATGCATTTAACAAAAAACTAAAATCTTTCATTCCCACTTCGAAATACAGCAGCAAACACAGAAGAGTTGAAAAGAAAACACCACTTTTCAGCCGCGATATTAGAATAAATGCATTCAACAGAAAGCTGAAATCTTTTATCCCGACTTCGAAATACAGCAGTAAACACAGGAGGGTGGTGAGTAATGAGCATGCTATTTCATTCAGGCCGAAAGGACTTTGTGAAAGAAAAGATTCATACGGACGCGAATGGCACGAAGGATCTTCATCATTTACTTTCAGCAGAAAGCTGAGAAAAGTTGTTAAAAAAAGAGTCCTCGGAATTTTTACTGTTAATAAAAGAGAAGGAGAGAACCTGAGTTTCCGCGGGGCAGATTATAAGAAAAATAAATTCTATACATACAAAAAGAAAGAAAAACGAATAAAGCATCCGAGAAATTTCTTCGGAAGACATAAAAAAGAATCAGAAAGTAAACCCAAAAAACCACAGATGCGGCTGTTTCCTAAAAGCATGTATGATTTTCAGGAGTAAATAAAAAGCCACAGATTCACAGAAAATAAAATTACTCTTTTGTAGGGTGGTTCGCCGAAATAGAAACATCAATATTAGCAACCATTACAGAAAATCTTCCAATATTAAATTACCCCGAATTTTAATAAAAACAATCAAATTCGGGGTTTTCATTTATTATTGTTTTAAAGTTTAAATATGTGTCGCCGCCTACGGGGCTTAAATATTTTTCTATTTTATTTTCTACCAATATCCCGTCCCATACGGGACGAAATGTCGGTAGAATAATATAATCCGGGTTATTTAAAGTTCCGTAGGAACGATACAAATAATTAATTTTACGAAAAATTCTTTTAGCGAATTATCCTTTGTAATATGTGAATCTGTGGCTGGTTTTATTAGTAACTATTTCTCTCTTCACCCAAAAAGCAAAGAAAACAATTCTTCAATTTTACTTACTTTGATTATTTTTATTCCGTAGTCCGACTGGCTGATATTTTTTGAGTTGTATTTGGAGATATAGATTTTTTCCATTCCTAATTTTACGGCTTCGGAAATGCGTGCTTCAATTCTGCTTACGGGGCGGATTTCTCCCGAAAGTCCAACTTCCGCGGCAAAACAAACATTTGATGCAACCGGTATGTCTTCGTTTGAAGAAAGTATGGCGCAAACAACTCCGAGGTCAATTGCAGGGTCGTCAACTTTTATTCCGCCTGCAATATTCAGAAATACATCTTTTATTCCAAGCCTGAAGCCGCATCTTTTTTCGAGAACTGCCAGAAGCATATTCAACCTGCGGACATCAAAACCGGTGGCTGAACGCTGCGGTGTGCCGTAAGCAGCAGAGCTTACCAGCGCCTGTGTTTCAATTAGCATCGGTCTTAATCCTTCGATTGTTGCTGATACTGTTATTCCGCTGTATTGTTCGTCGTGATGCGAAAGAAGTATTTCCGATGGATTTGATACTTCACGCAAACCGTTCGACTGCATTTCATAAATCCCCAGTTCTGATGTTGAACCGAAACGGTTTTTTGTAGCTCTGAGAATTCTGTAAATGTAATTTCTGTCTCCTTCAAACTGAAGTACGGTATCAACAATATGCTCCAGAACCTTCGGTCCGGCAATTGTTCCGTCTTTTGTTATGTGTCCGATAAGAAATACTGGGGTTTCGGTTTCTTTTGCAAAACGCTGCAATTCGGCAGTACATTCACGTACCTGCGAAACACTTCCCGGCGATGACTCAATTACGGCAGTACTTAACGTTTGTATGGAATCAATAACAACTACATCGGGATTTATGTCGGATATGTATTGAAAAATGTATTGGGTGGAAGTTTCTGTTAGTATGTAACAGTTTGTGTTTTTTATTCC
>JAQUPB010000039.1 GCA_029004185.1 Bacteroidales bacterium
TCCGATCTATTAAGATACAGAAAAAAATACGGTGCTTTCCATTATTTAAGCTGGAACGTTAACAAGAGGTTGAACTTATCATTTTTTGAGAGCATTATAAGTTATGGCAAAGACAGTACAACAGATAAAAGCATTGATTTAAGCTATCTGAACCCGGTTGTTTTTTACCGTCCTGTTGAATTTTCAAACGGCAACCCCAGCAACAGTTTCATGGGTTTTGGCACAAAATATAAAATCGCAAAGAAAAATGCGTTATATGTTCAGGTACTTATTGATGATATGATGTTAAGCGACATCAGGGCTGACATTAAACATATTTTTAAACCAACTGATAAAAAAAATACAAACTGGGGACACTGGATGGCAAAGCAATCGGCTCAGTTTGGGTTCAAAAGTTTTGATATTTTCAAAATCAATAATCTTAACATTCAGTCGGAAATTAATATGGTTCGTCCTTATACATATTCCCACCGTTATGTTTTACAGAATTACAGCAATTACAATCAGCCACTCGCTCATCCTATGGGAGCAAACTTCTGGGAATCGGTGAGTTTTATGAAATATAATTTTAAAAAATTATTCTTCGAAGCGGAATTTATTTATGCTGTAATCGGCTATGACACTGCCGGCAGTCATTTCGGGCAGGATATTTACAAACTTTCATTCGATGCAGTTATTCCGGGAACAAATAATATTCCGATAACAAAATTCTATCATAATTACATAGGACAAGGCATAACAACGCATTTTATTTACAGCAACTTCAAAGTTTCTTACCTGATAAATTATAAAACAAATCTGAGAATTGAAGCAGGAATAACCAATGTAAACATATATTCAAAACTTGAACATAAAAACCAGCAGTTTTTTTATGTAGGAATTAGAACTACTCTGGATAATCGTTATTTGGATTATTAGAGAACTTTACTAAACCTTGAAGGTTTAGTAAAGTTCGGCTAATTTACTCACAATCCACTCTATCCAGGTCAATTGTAGGAATCCACGCATCGCTGAAACCGAGTTTTATTATTTCCTGTCTTAATGCATCAGCTTCCTCGCGGGTTTTAAATTCACCGATTATAAAACGTTTGAGCCCGTCCTTGCTTACACATTCTTTAACACCGTATAAAACATTAAAAGCGCTTATTTTTAAATTTATTCCCGCGCCAATCTGAACTGTATAAATTACGTCTTTGCTTGCAGTAAGTTTTTTTTCAGATGGAACGGTATCTGTAAATGCTGTTTTATCGAGCAATTCTTTTATTTTTTTTGTGTCTTCAATATTAAAATATTTCACTAAAAACACATCGGTTGTTCCGTCCAGTCCTTTTTTTGCAGAAGAATAAAGAACTGTTTTTCCGTCATTCGAAATATTATAATACTGGTCATCATAAGGAGTATTAACAGGACAACCAAGATTAACAGGGTCTGTCCATTTCCCATTTTCATTTTTACTGTAAAATATATCGAACCCTCCCATTGATTTATGTCCTTTTGAACTGAAATAAAAGTTTTTCCCGTCTTCCGGTGCAAAAGGCGATTTCTCATCATAAATCGTATTAATTGTACTGCCAAGGTTAATAGCTTCTCCCCATGTTCCGTCATCAAGTTTTTTCGAAATATAAATATCCCTGCCTCCGAAACCGTCTTTTCTGTCGCTTACAAAATAAAGTGTTTTCCAGTTCTGAACAAGCCATGCATAAGTCTCATTCGCTTTTGAATTCACTGTTGATTCCAGCTTACGTGGAGTTGACCATTCGTTGCTGACTAATTTCAGACAATAATAAATATCGTACTGATTGCCTTCCCTGTCGGAACTGAAGAACAAAACGTTTCCGTCTGCCGATAAACTGCAGAAATTATCATTTGCTTCGCTGTTGGCATTTTTAAATGGAATTGCCTCGCTCCATTTATTGCTTTCCTTTTTTATATAATAAATATCACTTTTATATTGCCCGTCTTTATCCGGTTCGCCAAGGTTTCCTTTTCGTTTTGATGAGAAAAAAATCATATTTCCGTCTGCCGACATTTGCGCGCCGTAATCGAAAAAAGTGCTGTTCATGGCCGGGAAAGATTCTATAACAACATTTTTCAAGGGATTGTCGGTAAGAACTTTTGCATATCCGCAAACTTCAATCATTCTTGTTACTTCTTTCAAAAGTTTTGTATTGACTGAAGGAATCAAGGATTTGAATTTTATTAAATTATTGTATGCCTCCTCGTATTTATTATCCAGCATGTACAGTTGAGCTTTATAATAAATTGCAAATGCAGGAGACCGGCGTTCCGAAACATTATCATTATAATCAACAACCGTTTGTTGCGAAGCTTTTTCGAAATAAGGCAGAATGGTTGATTTCGGGGCTTTTAGGTTGAAGTAACAAACGCCGGCAAAAAAATTAAAACTATAATTGTTCGGATCTTTTTTCAAAAGCTTTTTGAAAAGTGGAAGCGCCTTATCGTATTCCTCGCTGTATATAAATTCAATTGCTTCCTTGAACATTTTTTTTACTTTTCTCTTTACAAGCTTCGGTTTATCTTTCGGAAAAACTTTGCTCTCTTTTAAATCATAGTTGTATGAAAAGCAATATGCCGGTATTAAAAAAGATATTATGAGAATTATTTTAAAATAAATTTTCATTTTTTTCAACTCTTATATGCAAAATAAACACTTTTTCCTTTAAAAAATATATTAATATTAAAAATATTTGATGAACTGAAATTTTCGTCTTTTTAATTTTAAGAAATATTAATAATATGCAAACAATAAATCCCTGCTGATTTTGTTATTATATCAAATTTATGTAGGTTTGCATAAATTTGAAAATGCAGTTGTTGAAGTAAAAAATGCAGTGAAAATGAGAAAAATTCAAATGGTTGACCTGGGGAGTCAATACGAAAAAATAAAAGATGAAATAAATGCTTCCGTTCAGAATGTTATAGATTCAACTGCTTTTATAAATGGTACCGAAGTAAAATTATTTCAGGAAGCTTTAGAAAAATACCTTGATGTTAAAAATGTTATTCCGTGTGCAAACGGAACCGATGCACTTCAGGTTTCCATGATGGCGCTTGATCTTAAGCCGGGCGATGAAGTTATCACCACATCTTTTACTTTTATCGCAACCGCTGAAGTTATTGCTTTGCTCAAGTTAACTCCTGTTTTGGTTGATGTTGAACCCGACACATTCAATATCGACCCGAAAGCAATTGAAAAAGCAATTACTCCGAAAACAAAAGCAATTGTGCCCGTTCATTTGTTCGGACAATGTGCAGATATGGATGCAATAAACGAAATTGCAGAAAAACATAATTTATATATCATTGAAGATGCCTGTCAGGCAATTGGAGCGGAATATATTTTTAAAAACGGAACAAAGAAAAAAGCCGGAACTATAGGTAATCTGGGTTGTGTTTCATTTTTCCCTTCAAAAAATCTGGGTTGCTACGGTGACGGAGGTGCTGTTTTTACTAACGATGATGAACTTGCAAAAAAACTTCGTTCAATTGTCAATCATGGGATGACTGTAAGATATTATCATGATGTTGTCGGTGTAAATTCACGTCTCGACAGCATTCAGGCGGCTGTTTTGCGCGTTAAATTAAAATATCTCGATGATTATGCAAAAGCGAGAATTGCAGCTGCAAATTATTATGACAAGACATTTGCAAATAATCCGAAATTAAAAATTCCTGTGCGGTTTAAGAATTCAACTCACGTTTTTCATCAATATACATTAATCACAAAAGATATTGACAGGGCAAAACTTCAGGAATATCTGCAGTCAAAAGAAATTCCTGCAATGATTTATTATCCCGTTCCTCTTCATTTTCAGAAAGCATATAATGACCCGCGTTATAAAAAAGGTGATTTTCCGGTTACGGAAGAATTAAGCAAGAGAGTTATTTCTTTGCCTATGCATACTGAACTTGACAATGAACAACTGGAATATATAACAAACAATGTTTTGGATTTCATAAATAAAAATTAAAATGGAAAAAGAATATTTTACTCACGAAACTGCAGTAATTGATGAAAATTGCAAAATAGGCAAAGGAACTAAAATATGGCATTTCACTCATATAATGTCGGATTGTATTATTGGTGAAAAATGCAGTTTAGGTCAAAATGTTGTTGTTTCACCCAAAGTAGTTTTAGGGAACAATGTAAAGGTTCAGAACAATGTTTCTATCTATACCGGTGTTATTTGTGAAGATGATGTTTTTCTTGGACCATCAATGGTTTTCACCAATATCATCAATCCGAGAAGTGCAATCATACGCAAAGATCAATATGCTGAAACTCTTGTAAAAAAAGGAGCAAGCATTGGAGCAAATGCAACAATTGTTTGCGGAAATAATATCGGTGAATTTTCATTTGTAGGTGCCGGAGCTGTTGTCACAAAAGATGTTCCTCCTTACGCGCTTGTTGTCGGAAATCCCGCAAAACAAACCGGATGGATGAGTGAATTCGGGCATCGTTTAAATTTTAATAATGAAGGAATCGCTGTATGTCCCGAAAGTAAAGAGAAATATAAATTGGAAAATAATAAAGTAGTTAAATTCTGATAAAATTTAAATTAATGTTCATAAAAGAATTGATAAAAAAAACTTTTAATTTGATTGGAGTTTCTGTTATTCGAAGAAAATATTATGATTCTCTATGTAACTTCCATGGATTATCTTTTCTTGATGATAAATTTATTTTAAGTAATTATTTTAATAAAAATAGAATTACAAATTGCTTTGATGTTGGCGCTAATATTGGCTTAATTGCATTGAAGTTAAATAAAAATTTTCCGGATGCACATATATATTGTTTTGAACTAATAAAAAATACTTATGAAAAACTTGTTAATAATGTTAGAAAAAATAGTAAAATAAAAACATTTAATTTTGCTTTTGGTTCGGAAGAAGGGGAAGCAGAAGTTTTCCATCAACCCGATAACCGGTGGAATTCCTTGAATGAAGCGGTAAATGACATACAAAAAAATAATAAAAATTCAATTTCAGAAATTGTTAAAGTTAAAAAAATTGATAACTTTTGTGCGGAGAATAATATTGATAAAATAAATATATTGAAAACCGACACACAGGGTTTTGAACTCGATGTATTGAAGGGAGCAAAGAATTATATAAATAAAAAAAAGATTGATTTCATATATGTTGAAGTGGGTTTTGACGCTAATGACACTCAACTTTCAAATTGGATAGATGTGTATAATTATCTTAACAAGAATGAGTATTTATTTTTTGGTTTTTTTGAATCTTGTTTTGGAAAAAATAAAAATTTACATTTTTCTAATGCTTTGTTTGCAAGCAAATCAGTTATTGATTAATAAAATATATTCGAATAAAAATGTTTTCAGAATCAAAAAAAATAAAATTTGCAGTAATAGGCTGCGGATTTATAGGTAAGCGTCATGCTGAAATGATTTGCAGAAATTCCGAATCTGAAATTGTAGCATTATGCGATATTAAGCCTAAAGAAGAACTATGTATTGAAAATTACAATGTTCCTTTTTTTAAAAGTATCGATGAATTACTTTCATCAAAAATTGAATTTGATGTCCTGAATGTCTGCACACCCAATGGTTGTCATGCAGAACATTCGATAAAAGCACTTGAGAAAAACAAGAATGTCGTTTGCGAAAAACCCATGGCCCTTACAAAAGCAGATTGCGAATCGGTAATTCATAAATCGATGCAGGCGCACAAATATGTTTTTAATGTCATGCAAAACCGCTATTCGCCGCCTTCGGCATGGATAAAGGAAATTATTGGCAAAAAAATTCTGGGAGACATTTGTTTTGTTCAGATAAACTGTTATTGGAACAGGGATGAAAGATATTATAAAAAGGGCAATTGGAAAGGAACTCAGAAACTTGATGGAGGAACACTTTTTACACAGTTCTCACACTTTGTAGATATAATGTATTGGCTTTTCGGCGACATAAAAGACATTCAGGCAAAATTTCAAGATTTCAATCATAAAGATCTGACGGAATTTGAAGATTCGGGTACCATCAATTTTAATTTTCTCAATGGCGGAATGTGCTGTTTTAACTATTCCACATCCGTATGGGATAAAAACATGGAAAGCAGTCTGACAATTATAGGAAGTAATGGAAGTGTTAAAATTGGCGGCCAGTACATGAATGAGATTGAGTATTGCCATATTAAAAATTACCAGATGCCCGTTTTGCCTCCATCAAATCCCGCAAATGATTATGGTCATTATAAAGGTTCTGCAGCCAATCATCACTATATAATAGAAAATGTTGTTGATACACTGAAAGGACGCACAACTGCAACAACAAATGCAATGGAGGGTTTAAAAGTAGTTGAAATTATTGAGCGCATTTATTCACTTAAGAAATAACTTATACTTATGTATAATAAATTATTGAAAAAGGAAACAAAATTATCTGTAATCGGACTTGGTTACGTTGGATTGCCAATTGCTCTGGAATTTGCAAAAAAGATTTCCGTTATCGGTTTTGATATTAAAGCCGACAGAATAGAAATGATGAAAAATAAAAAAGACCCGAGTGGAGAGCTTGCTGCATCAGCCTTTGATAATTGTGATATAAAATTTACTGCAAATCCCGAAGATTTGAAAGCTGCAACTTTTCACATAATAGCTGTTCCAACTCCTATTGATAAACATAACTTGCCCGATTTATCCCCATTGTTAAGTGCCACAAGAATAATAGGCAAAGTCATTAAAAAAGGCGACTATGTGGTTTTTGAATCTACTGTTTACCCAGGATGCACCGAAGAAGATTGCGTACCGATACTTGAAGAACTTTCCGGTTTGAAAGCAGCAAAAGATTTTAAAGTCGGATATTCTCCCGAAAGAATAAATCCCGGCGACAAGCAACACACAATAACTTCGGTAATAAAGGTTGTTTCGGGTTGTGATGAAGAATCACTCGATGTAATTGCAAAAACTTATGAAATAGTTGTAAAAGCAGGCACTCACAGAGCATCATCAATTAAAGTAGCAGAATCTGCAAAAATAATTGAAAACACACAACGTGATATAAACATTGCTTTGATGAATGAATTGTCAATCATATTTACAAGGATGGGAATTAATACATACGATGTTCTTGAAGCCGCGGGAACAAAATGGAACTTTCTGAAATTTTATCCCGGATTGGTTGGCGGACATTGCATCGGCGTTGATCCGTATTATCTCACCCATAAAGCAAGGGAATACAGATTTCATTCACGCGTTATAACTTCCGGTCGTCTTATTAACGATTCCATGGGATACTATGTGGGAAAGCAAACATTCAAAAAACTTGTTGCTCTCGGCAAGAACGTTTTAAAATCAAAAGTTCTCGTTATGGGTGCGACATTCAAAGAAAACGTGAGCGATATAAGAAATTCAAGAGTTCCTGACCTTATTAATGAATTGAAATCTTATGGAGTTAAAGTAGATGTTGTTGACGCTTATGCTTCATCGGAAGAATTCAAACACGAATATGGAATCTCTTTAATAAACAATATTTCCAATGATTATGATGCTGTTATTATAGCCGTTAATCATGACAAATATGTTGAACTTGATGAAAATTATTTTAAATCCATTACAAAAGAAAACGGATTGATTGTTGACGTTAAAGGAATTTATAGAAAGAAAATAAAAAATATGCATTATTGGAGTTTGTAAGAAATTTGTGAGGTTTTGAAAACAATTTAACAAGTTTTCAGTTTATAGTTTTCAGTTTGAAGTTTAAAAAAATCAGCTATTCAACAATTTAATAATGATTAAAAAATCAATACTCGTTACCGGAGGAACTGGATACATTGGCTCACACACAGTTGTTGAGCTTCAGCAAAAAGGATTTGATGTTGTTATTGTTGATAATCTCTCTAATTCATATCGCGAAGTAATTAATGCAATTGAAAAAATAACAAACATAAGACCTGAATTTTATGAATTTGATTTATGCGATTTCGAAAAAACTCATTCATTCTTCAAAAAAAATAAAATCGATGCAATAATACATTTTGCAGCATTTAAGGCTGTCGGAGAATCGGTTGAAAAACCTTTTATGTATTATCATAATAATCTATTTTCTCTTATCAATCTTATTAAATGTGCTAATGAGTTCAATGTAAAGAATTTTGTTTTTTCTTCTTCATGTACCGTTTACGGACAACCCGATGAATTGCCTGTAACTGAAAAAGCGCCTGTAAAAAAGGCATTATCTCCATACGGCAATACAAAACAAATTTCAGAAGAAATAATTTCCGAAACGGTAAAAACAACATCGCTCAAATCCATATCGCTGAGATATTTTAATCCGATAGGCGCCCATGAATCATCACTGATTGGTGAGCTTCCGATAGGAATTCCCAATAATCTTGTTCCTTTTATAACTCAAACGGCTATAGGAAAAAGAGAAATATTAAATGTTTTCGGAAATGAATACAACACTCCAGATGGCACTTGCATCAGGGATTATATTCATGTTGTTGATCTTGCAAAAGCGCATGTTATTGCAGTAGAAAGATTATTGAGTAATAAAAATAAATCTAATTACGAAATATTCAATCTGGGAACAGGAGATGGACATTCGGTTCTCGAAATCATTAAAACATTCGAAAAAGTTTCGGGAGTGAAATTAAATTTTAAATTTGTTGAAAGAAGACCGGGAGATATTGAAAAAGTATGGGCAAGTACTGAATATGCAAACAAAGAATTAGGATGGAAAGCCGAAATAAATCTTGAAGAAATGTTACTCTCAGCATGGAAATGGGAGAAAGCAATAAATAAAATTTAGGATTTTCGATTTGGGATTTAGGATTTTTCCAAAAGGGTTTTTTACTAATTACTACTGACCAATGACTATTGACAAATAACTTTAAAAATATGAAAACAATTTTAATCACCGGCGGCGCAGGGTTCATTGGTTCGCATGTAGTAAGATTATTTGTAAACAAATATCCTGATTATAAAATCGTAAATCTCGACAAACTTACTTATGCAGGTAATCTTGCAAACCTTAAAGACATTGAGAAGAAACAAAATTACGAATTTGTAAAAGGTGATATTGTTGACAAGGATTTTATTGATAAATTATTTGAAAAATATAAATTCGATGGCATTATTCACCTTGCCGCCGAATCACACGTTGACAGATCTATTACAAATCCTACGGAATTTATTTTTACGAATATTGTGGGTACAATAAATTTACTTAATGCTTCAAAAAACTCATGGAAAGATAATTTCGAAAACAAAAGATTTTATCACATTTCAACAGATGAAGTATATGGCTCGCTAGGTAAAACAGGACATTTTGTTGAAACAACGGCTTATGACCCGCGAAGTCCGTATTCCGCGTCAAAAGCCTGTTCCGACCATCTTACAAGAGCATATTTTCATACCTACAAATTGCCCGTGGTAATTTCCAACTGCTCTAATAACTATGGACCATACCAGTTTCCCGAAAAATTAATTCCTCTTGCTTTTAATAACATTAAAAATAATAAACCTGTTCCGATATACGGAAAAGGCGAAAACATAAGGGATTGGCTGTACGTTGAAGACCATGCCAATGCAATTGATATTATTTATCATAAAGGCATAAACGGCGAAACATATAATATTGGAGGGAACAATGAACAGACAAATCTTAATCTCATTAAGAAACTTTGTGAAATAATGGATTTAAAATTGAAGCGTTCAAAAGGAACTTCCGGAAAACTCATTACATTTGTGAAAGACCGAGCAGGACATGATTTGCGTTATGCCATTGATTCAACAAAAATCCAGAAAAAATTAAAATGGAAACCTTTGGTGAAATTCGAAAAAGGATTGGAAAAAACCGTTGACTGGTATCTTGAAAATGAAGCATGGCTGAAAAATGTAACATCGGGAAGTTACCAGAACTATTACAAACAACAATATTTAAAACGTTAGAATAAAAAAATAAATGTTTAAAAATATTTTCCACCTCGGAAAAAAAACCAAACTCATAGATTTTTCTGAAATCGCCGTGGATATGCATTCTCATTTGATTCCCGGTATTGATGACGGAGCACAATCTATGGAAGAAAGTATTGAGTTGGTTAAAAAGATGCAGGGACTCGGATTTAAAAAACTCATAATTACCCCGCATGTAATGCAGGATTCTTTCAAGAATTCAAGCGAATCAATTACGGCTGGACTTAATAATTTAAAAAAACATTTAATTGAAAATTCTATAAATATTGAAGTTGAGGCGGCGGCTGAATATCTGCTTGATTATTATTTTGAGGAAATTTTTAAATTAAAAAAGTTTCTTTCTTTCGGGAATAAATATGTTTTAATCGAATTGGCTTACTTCAATAAACCAGAAAATATGGAATCTGTTTTATTTCAAATGCAAATAGAAGGATATAAGCCCATACTTGCTCATCCCGAGCGATACCCATACTGGTACAATAATTTAGAACACTACCAAAAGCTCAAAGACAGAGGAGTTTATTTTCAACTTAATACAATTTCACTTACCGGTTATTATTCTTTGCCCACAAAAAAAATAGCTGAGAAACTTATTGACAATAACATGATTGAATTTATCGGAAGTGATTTGCACAATTTGAAGTATTTTGAAGCACTTGAGAAATCAGCAAGTGAAAAGTATTTAAAAAAACTTATGGAATCGGGAAGATTGCTGAATAAACAATTATTGTGATATTACTGCCGATGCATTTTCATTAAACGGGTTTCTTCTCACTGCAAGCGAATGAAGATAAGGATAATCTTTTTTCAGAGACATCAGATAATTCAGCCATTCGAGAATAATCATATTACAAACCCTTTCAATATCTTTTTCCAGATGTTCAATATCTTTCGGGGGCAAATTATCGAAACCATCCCTGCTTGCAAGTTCTTCAAGAAGATGGAAAATTGCCATCAGCAATTCGGTGAATGACTCATGCTCTACCATATATGGATTTTCAAGCATATGCAATAAAAAGCCTTTTTTATCTGAAAGTAATTCATATATCTTTTTTAAATCATCTGGTTTTACTTTCACATCCGACTCGTAATCCTTGAGTATTTTTTTTACTTTCAGATAATTCTTATTAGTCCATTCAAGTTTTAAATTCAGTTTTTCCCTTATTGTTTCTGTCTTTCTATCAATATTTATTGTTATTGCCAGCAAATTTGTTCCCATATTGCTGAAAAAAGTACCTATAACTATATTTAGCTTTTCAAGTATCGATAATTTTTCGCGTTGATTCAAAATTTCCTCAAGAATTATCACAACAAAGAGGATATATACCGGCAAAAACGCCAGATTTGTCATTGTTGATTGAAAAATATTATTAACATCATTGTAAATGAGGTAATGAATATAATTCAAAATAATACAAATCAAAATCATAACAAAACCGAAACCTATCTGCCAGCGATAACGCTTTATGTACTTACGATATGGCATTTAAAAATCTCCTTTTTTGTAACTTTGTATATAAACTAAAAATGGTTAAAATTTAATTTATGTTAAAAACAAAATTGTTTAATTGTTACATTGCTAAATTGTTAAAAGTAGATTTGTCGATTCCCAACAACAATTTAACAATTTAGCAATTTAACAATATGTCTAAATAAATTATGGTACTAACTAAAGTATCTACTTGAATTAGTTTAACAAAGTTAATAAATTTAAAAATAAAACTTATCAACATACATAAAAAAATTATCCATAGTTTTCCACAAATCAATTAGTATTCATAAATTTGTATCCTGATAAAAAGGAATATGCAGGAAAAAATAATCATTCTGGATTTTGGTTCGCAATATACTCAGCTTATTGCACGCAGGGTTAGAGAACTTAATGTATATTGCGAAATTCATCCCTTTAACGATTTTCCGGAAATTGACGAAGTAACAAAAGGAATAATACTTTCCGGCAGTCCGTATTCTGTAAGAGATAAAAATTCCCCTTTTATTGATGTTTTAAATATCAGGAAAAACCTGCCCGTACTTGCTGTTTGTTATGGAGCTCAGCTTATAGCTCAAAATTGCGGAGGTGAAGTTTTACCCTCAAAAATAAGGGAATACGGAAGAGCCAATCTTTCAACAATAAATAAAAACAATATTCTGTTTAAAAATATTCCCGAAGGAACTCAGGTCTGGATGTCGCATGGTGACACAATAAAAAAGATTCCCGAAAATTTTGAAATTCTTGCAGGCACTGCTGAAGTTGAGGTTGCGGCATTTGAAATGAAAAATCAGAATATTTTCGGAGTGCAGTTTCATCCTGAGGTTTATCATACGACTGAAGGAATAAAATTACTGAAAAATTTTGTTGTTGATATATGTAAAGCTTCACAAAGCTGGACACCCGATTCATTTGCCGAAGCTACAATTTCATTGTTAAAAGAAAAACTAGGTAATGATAAAGTTGTTTTAGGATTATCGGGAGGTGTTGATTCTACTGTTACGGCAGTTCTTTTAAATAAAGCAATCGGGAAAAATCTATACTGCATTTTTGTTGATAACGGTTTGCTTAGAAAAAATGAATTCCGGAAAGTTCTTGATTCATACAAAAAATATGATTTAAATGTCGTCGGTGTTGATGCATCAGATATTTTTTTAAATGAACTTAAAGGAATTTCAAACCCCGAAAAAAAACGCAAAGCAATAGGCAAAGCATTCATTGACGTATTCGATAAAGAAGCGCATAAAATAAAAGATGTAAAATGGCTTGCACAGGGAACAATATATCCCGATATCATAGAATCAAAGTCGGTGAAAGGACCTTCTGCAACCATCAAATCTCATCATAATGTAGGCGGGTTACCTGACTATATGAAATTAAAAATTGTTGAACCTTTGAATACATTGTTTAAAGATGAAGTCAGGAAAGTCGGAAAAATTCTCGGTATTGATGAAAACTTTTTAAAAAGGCATCCTTTTCCGGGTCCCGGTCTTGCAATTAGAATTTTGGGAGAAATCACAAAAGAAAAACTCGATATACTTAAAGAAGCTGATGATATTTTTATTGAAGGATTGAAAAAAGAAAATCTATATGATGCGGTCTGGCAGGCGGCCACAATATTTCTGCCGGTGCAATCGGTCGGTGTTATGGGTGATGAAAGAACTTACGAAAATGCAATCTGTCTGAGAGCAGTAACTTCTACCGACGGGATGACTGCCGACTGGGTTCATCTGCCTTATGAATTTCTGGCAAAAATTTCAAGTGAAATCATAAATAAGGTAAAAGGTGTGAACAGAGTTGTTTACGATATAAGCTCCAAACCACCTGCTACTATTGAGTGGGAGTGATTTGGTTTAAAAGTTAATAATTATATGAAAAAATTCATTCTTCTTTTTTTAGCATTTTCTTTATTTACCGGCATTTCTTTTTCGCAGGAAGAAAAGCAGGAAATAACAAAATCTGATAAAACGGAAGTAATAAACGGTAAAAAATATTATATCATAAAGGAGAAAAAGGACAAACGCTCTTAGACATATCACGGGCATATGAAGTTAAGCTTGATGAAATAGAAAAAGCAAACCCCGATCTTAAAAAGAAACTCAAAGCAGGTGAAATACTGAAAATACCTTATATTATAACAAAAGCTCCCCAGCCAAAACAGGAAAAAAGTTTTATAACGCATGAAGTTGAAGAGGGAGAGACTCTTTATAACATTTCAAAACAATACGGCATTACCGTTGACGATATAAAAAAGGCAAATCCCGGACTTAAAGATGCAATTAAAGAAGGACAAGTGATAAATATTCCGGTTACGACGAAAGTTCCCGAGAAATATAAAAACGATACAGTAATTACTGTAATTGATACAAACAGAAAAAATACCGTAAAGCCACAGTTAAAAGACATTTACGAAGTTGCTTTAATGGTGCCGTTTTATCTTCAATATGCCGAAGAAATAAAAATAAATGATAATCCGGAAGAAAACATTGCAAGCAATTATAAATCATTTTTATTTATTGGTTTTTACGAGGGAGCTTTAATTGCGATTGATTCATTGAAAAAGACAGGAATAAATGTAAAACTTCATGTTTATGAAGTTAATGATGATACCGTTCAAACCTTAAGCATTTTAAAAAAACCCGAACTGCAGAAAATGGATCTGATAATAGGTCCTTTGTTTGAATCACCTTTTAAAGTCGTTGCCGGTTTTGCAAAAAAACATGGAATAAAAATCGTTTCTCCCATAACTTCCGAAAATAAAGTTCTGGAAAATAATCCATATGTTTTCAAAGCAACACCTTCCATAATGATACAACTTGAATTATATGCAACCTATATTGCAAAAAACTTCCATGGAACCAACTTTGTTATTGTATATAATGACAATAACGAAAATGAAAAAATAATGCTTCAGAAAGTAAAATCTGTTTTTAAAAACACTCCGGACAGTTTAGGGAAATATATTGTTGCTGCAGAAATTCCTTATAATAAAAGCGGATTGAGCGGTCTTGATGAAATTTTCATAAAAGATGCGCAGAATGTATTGTTAATTCTTTCCAATAATCAGATTTTTGTAAGCAATCTTCTAACTACTTTATGCAGCCGCTATGAAATAGAAAAACCAAATAAAAAAGAAGATGAGCCGCCTGAATTTACAAGCAGGATTGAGGATTTTCAAATTAAAGTTCTAGGACTTGCAGGCTGGCGTCATTTCGACAATATGGAAATTACTTATCTGGTTAAGCTCTATCTTCAGATGTATTCAACAACATTTGTGGATTATGAACAGGAAAACGTGAAAGATTTTGTAAGAAAATACAGAGACCGTTTTAAAACCGAACCAGATAAATACGCCTTTGTAGGCTTTGATATTTGCTTTTACTTTCTGAAAGCATTAAAAGATTTTGGTGTGAATTTTCAGGATAATTTAAGCAATATTAAAACAGAACCTCTTCAGAACAACTATATTTACCGGAAAACCGAAAACAACGGGTTTGAAAACAGGTACATAAATATTTTCAAATACGAGGATTATAAGCAGATAAAGGTTAATTAGTTTGTATCAAAGATAAAATGCTGTATATAATTTAATTTTTGAAGTATGATGTAAGAAGTATGAGAATTCAATAATAAGCACAGGTTTCTACCTTCATTTCCAAAACTAATATAAACATACTGCTTCATACATCTTACATCGTGTTTTCTTTCAAAACGTCATAATACATCCTTTATAACATTAGTTCTATTTATTTTCCCATCTTTTCGCATCATTTTCCAGCAAAGCGAGGTCAATCACCCTGTCAACAACAGTTGTTGCAAGTTCTTCTATTGTTTGGGGCAAAGTATAAAATGAAGGAGAAGCGGGGCAAATAATTCCGCCGGCTTCGGTTACGGTTTTCATGTTATTTATATGTATAAGGCTGATGGGTGATTCGCGGGTAACAAGAATAAGCTTTCTTCTTTCTTTTAAAATAACGTCAGCGGCTCTTGTAATTAAATCGTTTGAAATGCCGTTTGCAATTCTGCCGAGTGTTCCCATTGAACAAGGGCAAACGAGCATTGTATCGAACCGAGCAGAACCCGAAGCGGGCGGAGCAAAAAGATTATCATTTTCAAGAATTTCAAAAGAAATATTTTCGTATGGCTCGCTTTTTAATTCATATTTCCATACTTTCTTCCCTGTTTCAGAAAAAACAACTACAACTTTTTCGATTTGCTCTTTCAGCAATACGAGTTTTTCGAGTAAAATTTTTGCATAAACCGAACCCGATGCTCCCGTAATGCCGACTATTATTTTCTTTTTTGTCATTATTTTAATGTTTTTTTTCGTTCGGCGTTCAGCGTTATGCGTTCAGCGTTTAGCAACTTTTGTCTTATGCCTTATGCCTTTTTTCTTACGACTTTCTTCCGTTTGGTTTTCTCTAAAATCATTATTTATTAAATAAAAAAGTCCCGAAAAAACGGGACCCTAACATTACTTATTAACTATTTTTTAAATAAAATTCAAACGGTTGTATAATTCTTTTTTATACAATCCTCCTATAGGAAGAACTTTCTTTTTATCTTCTATAACAAGATCGGGATATTTTATTGAGAAAATTTTATCCAGACGTACTATGAAAGACCTGTGAACTCTGCAAAAATCCTTTGGAGGCAGAATGCTTAATATTTCTTTCATTGTTGTATGTGTTGTGTAACTGTTATCTGCAGTATTTATTATTACATAATCTTTTAATGCTTCGATATAATAAATATCTTCAAATTTAATTCTGTTCAACCTGTAATCCGACCTCACATAAATGCTGTCTTTTACATCTTTATTTTCAATTATGGCGTTGTAAAAATCTCTTTCTTTCTTTATTTCCGATACTTTTTCATGTTTGTAAAGTATCATTTCAATTGTTGTCTGAAGTTCTTTTTCCCTGAAGGGTTTAATTATAAATCCGTAAGGTTCGGCAAGTTTTGCTTTGTTGATGATAGTATCATCGGCATTTGCCGTAAGAAAAACAACAGGCACATTATAAGTTTCCTTTATTTTTGTTGCCGCTTCAATTCCGTTCATTTCGCCTTTAAGAACTATATCCATCAATACTAAATCGGGTTTATGTTCTTCAACTGCCAGAATTGCTTTTTCCCCTGTATTTACTATGTCGGGAACACTGTAATTTAAATTAAGCAAACTATTTTGAATATCTTTTGCAATTATGCTTTCATCTTCTACTATAAGAATTTTTGCTTTTGCCATAATTTTAAATTTTAAAATAAAGTAAGATTAATAATTAAAAAGAGCGGTCTAAATTAAATGTATTTATATTAATAACCAAATTTATATCAAAATTCAGATTAATGATTCTATAAATTAATGATTTGTGCGAATCAAGGGTTAATTTATTATTATTTATATTAATTCATATTCTTTGTGCCATTAGGCACAGTAGTTCGGTAAAAAAAATGCTGATTTATCTCTCGTCCCATACGGGACGAAACACTTTTTTTAATCGTTTTACCGAACTTTAATCCCTAACGGGATTTTTTTCTTAAATCCAAATGCAAATATAAGTTTGCTTTAGCTTATTTAACAAACAAGATAACAAGGTTGTTAAATTAACTTGATTATACAATAAAAAGTTATATCTCAACTCTTGTTTCGCATGATTTACTAAAAAAACAATTAAATAAACCACTGTTAAGTTAAATATATTGTGTCGTATTTAATGAAGCTGGAAGTTGGATGTTAGATGTTGGATGTTTGCAATTATTCTAACTTCCATCCTCCAGCTTCCAACTTCAATTCTACGTCATTTTATAATTAACATAACACTACAAATAAAATAACGAGTTTTCACTAATGACTAATGACCAATGACTTTTTATTGATAAACCGAACAGCTCCTGTAATAACCCGGAAGAGTTGAGATAATTACATAATTGCAACAATAACTGTCCTGCTTACTTCAACAGCATTGTTTCCTGCAGCATCGGTAACATTATATTTTACTTTATATGTTCCTTCAACGTGAATATTAACAGGGTTGGCAACCTGAATTTTACCTGTAATGTCTCCGTCAACATCATCGGCGGCGGTTGCTCCTGCATCAACATACAACGAATCTTTCGCCGAATAAACAGGTGAGGAACCTAAAAGCGTAATAACAGGAGGAGTAGTGTCTTTTGGCTTTTCATCTTTTTTCTTACATGAAAATATTGCAAGAGAAAAAGCTAAAAATATAACTATTGATATTAAAATAAATCTTTTGGGCTTCATAGAAAAATTTAATTTGAACTAACAAATATAGCAAAAAGTTACCACAAAAAAAAGAGAGATAAAATTTTAATATTTAACCACACCCATAAAAATATTTCTCTAAAAATACAATAACCAAAATTTCACTACGTTTAAAATTATATACAACCAAAATTACGCTCAATGACAACTTATACCAACTAAATTCTAAAAGCAGCCATTCGCAAAATGTTTAATAAAAACAATTGAACGGCAGTATTTAGAAAAGTTGAGCGTAAGCCGAAAAGCTCTCCCAGAGTAGGCAAAAAAATAAAATCTCTATTTTATGGCGTACAATAATATTTCGGTATCGCTTACCGACGCTCAGAAAGTAGCGTTAAGAACTTCGATTGCGGCATTGAAAAATATGCTGCCGTTTTTAATCAACCTCACCCCTGCCGAAAGAAAGCGACTTAGAAAAACCGGCAATAAAAGGTTGAGTTATGTTTTGGAAGTGCTGAGAGTGGCTACCGCAAACCCGCAGGTGCTGCCCACTTCATTCTCATTAACGGAATTCACAAAAGATGTTGTTTTTATGAATGACCTTGCTGAATTTCTTGGTATTCTAAAACCTGTTTATGAAGGAATGGAAGACACCATGCTTGCAGTAGGCAATGAAGCAATAAGGGAAGCTGATGAAGTGTATGGTTACCTGAAGGTTGCCGGCAAAAAGAGCGGCAGCCAGGCACTGAACATTTCTATTCAGAAAATAAGCAACAATCTTAAACAAAACAAGAAACCGGCTGACGACCCCCAGAAGTAATTTGCACTTCCTATGGAGTACGTTGTACTTCCGGGCTACTAATTCGTAGCTCGGAAGTACTATTTTGTAGTGGGTTACTACTATATAGTACTTCATTATATCAACTCTTAGCAAAAAGAAGTACCATACAGTAGCGAGTAAGTATAATATCGTCGTTCGGAAGTACGAATTAGCAGAAAAGAAGTGCGATACAGTATAAAACAAAAACAATGCAGTACTTCGTCCACTGTGATACTTTAGTAAAGAAGTACGATGTTTTAGTAAGTTAATTATATGTCGTACACCGGAAGTACGATATAGTATTCTTGATTTTAGGGATAAAGGACACACCCCTGTTGTCCCCTCTCAAGAGTGGACTCTATCGCACTTGCCTCGTTTTTTATACTTTTCTGAAAAAATAATTTGCCCATTGCAAGCATTGTATTTGCTTGTGCGTATGCTTCCCTCTCGAGGGAATACAAGGGTGTGTCTGTTTACAAAACAAAAAAAAGAGCCACAATATTTTGCGGCTCTTTTTAAATATTTTATTTTATTATGTTAATTTTTTGTAAACCAAGAAACGCAATTAATTGTTCCAACACCTGTTTGTGTTATTGTGTAATGAATAACCATTTTAATAGGTGCACCAGGAATGAATTGACACTGTCCTGTAGTAGAAACAAAAGTTCTTGGTTGATTATCACTGCCGCAAGTATATGTCTGCGATGGCATTGAAGTAGATGTTCCTGACAAATTAATATAACAATTTGCATTAACAAATCCTGCAAAACCAGGTAGTGATGCACTTCCATTTACAATAATCCTGTTATAAGCTGCACTAGAAGCAACAATTACAACACCGGCAGTAGCAGGAAAAGCTTGTGTACCCAAGGTATCAACTTCACTCCATGTTGTGCCTGCCAAATAAGGAGCCGCGTCAACAATTACAGTTCTTGAAGCTGTCCCAACATTACCTGCATCATCGGTAACCGAATATTCCAATGTATATTCCCCTGCACTTTGCATAACTACTGTGCCTGTTACTGTTACGTTTGCAGTAACGTCTCCGTCTTCAGCATCTTCGGCAGTATAACCAGGGTCTGTATAAGTACTTGCGCTGTTAAAAGTCACAACATGTGTAGCGTCGCCCTTTAAAGTAATAACAGGCGCTCCTGTATCATCTTTCTTACAGGAAGTAAAGTAAATACCAGCAGTTATAAACAAAACCGCCAAAATTAAAATTTGTTTTTTCATAGTAATTGATTTTTTAGTTAAATAAATTAAATTTATTTTTAAGAAAATGATTTTAACAATTATTAAGCAAAATTATAAAAAAAATAACATAAAAAAATTTTATTTAATAAAATAATAAGTATAAATTTGCCGCAAGTTATTCAAAAACAAACATAATTATTAACTAAAAAATAAACGTAAAATGAAAAAATTATTAACATTATCATTAATTGCAGCAGCATTCACATTTGCATCATGCGGTGGTGGAAATGACGCTGAAAAAGCAAAACAGGATTCAATAAAAGTAGCTGATTCTCTTGCAAAAGTTAAAGCAACTGAAGATTCAGTTAAAGTAGCCGATTCACTTGCACAAGTTAAAGCAAAAGAAGATTCTATTAAAAAAGCTGATTCTATGAAAAAATGCGATAAAGCAAGTGCAACAAAAACAGTAAAGAAAGTTGTAAAGAAAACTGAAGAACAAAAAACCACAGAAAAAATAGTCAAAGGAAGAGGTTAATTAAGCATAATTGCTTATATAAAGATAAAAGGGCTGTCACGAACAATGACAGCTTTTTTATTAAATATCAATCTAATTATATAATATTCTTAAAATTTGTTAAAAAAAGTTGTTTCTGTATTTTAATATATAAATTTGCGTCTTGAAAGGTTAACCAATTAATTAAAAACTATTAAAACATGAAAAAAATTCTTACATTAACAGTTGTAGCTGGAATGTTTGCATTCGCAGCATGCAAAAGCGGCGGAGACGCTGACCAAAAATTAAAAGATTCTTTATTAAAAGATTCTCTGATGAAAGATTCAATTGCAAAAGTTGAAGCTGATCAGAAAGTGAAAGATTCCATATTACAGGATTCAATTGCAAAAGCACAAGCTGATTCAATCAAGAAGGATTCAATCGCAAAAGCAGGCAAAAAAGGAAAAAAATAAGACAGAATCTTAATTTTTAAAAAAGGAGAAGTTTTTAAAGCTTCTCTTTTTTTTTTGTATTACAAATTTCGAAGTAAAAAGTATGAGGTAAGAACTCATACCTCATATTCTTATCTCCTACCTCATTATTTATTTTAATATTAATTATTTTCTTTATTTTTACACTTTAACTAACAAGCAAAAAAACACACAAAGTGAACAAAATTGCAAAATCAGGAAATTCAGGCAAGGGAGTTCGCTCCGATTGCTCTGTAACCCTCGAAATAACAAAAACCAACGGTATTGAAATTGCTCTTCAAAGCAAGGTAAAAGCTTTATATGGCGAAAATATCATAAAACTTTGCAGCAATATTTTAAAATTCTTTAATATAAAGAATGCAAAAGTTACTATTGAAGATACAGGAGCTCTTGATTTTACTATAGCAGCAAGAATTGAAGCCGCCGTAAAGCAATGTATTTTAACAAGTAAGGAGTACCTTCCCGACTTTATCCCTGAAAACAAATACCATACAACAAAAGAAAGAAACAGGTTTTCAAGGCTTTATCTGCCCGGAAACAGTCCTAATTTAATGCTCAATGCAGGAATTCACAAACCCAATGGGATAATTCTTGATCTGGAAGATTCTGTTGCGCCTTCAAAAAAAGAAGAGGCAAGATTTCTTGTAAGAAACGCATTACGACAGGTTAATTTTTACGGTGCCGAAAGAATGGTTCGAATAAATCAAATCCCAAAAGGCTTGGATGACCTCGATTATGTTGTTCCTCACAATGTAAATTTAATATTAGTCCCAAAATGCGAAAGCGCCGAACAAATTCAGAAGGTTAACGCCAGAATAAAAGAGATTTCCAAAAAACATAATATTAAAAGTCCGGTATGGCTCATGCCGATAATTGAAAGTGCACTTGGAATTATCAATTCATATCAAATTGCTGTTGCTGCCGATAACATTGTTGCAATTGCAATCGGGCTTGAAGATTATACCGCTGATATTGGCGTTAAAAGAACAAAAGAAGCTGCTGAAAATTTCTTTGCAAGAAGCATGGTTGTAAACGCCGCAAAGGCTGCCGGCATTCAGCCGATTGATTCTGTTTTTTCAGATATAGAAGATATGGAAGCGCTGAAGCAAAATGTGTTGGTTTCAAAAAGTCT
>JAQUPB010000040.1 GCA_029004185.1 Bacteroidales bacterium
ATATCCTGACTTCCCGACAGGAGGACTTATAGATACTGCAAAATACAATGACGGATTGAGGGGCGGCAAAATAAGAATAAGGGCAAGAATTGCACAGCTTGATAAAAAAACATTAGTTATAAAAGAAATACCCTTCGGCTGTACAACTACTTCACTAATTGATTCGGTAATTAATGCAAATGACAAAGGGAAAATAAAAATCCGCAAGATTGAAGATAACACTGCTGAATTTGTCGAAATATTAATTCATCTTGCACCCGGCATCTCTCCCGACCAGACAATAGATGCTTTATATGCTTTCACCGATTGCGAGGTTTCCGTTTCGCCAAACAGCTGTGTTATATCAAATGATAAGCCCCAATTCCTGGGCATTGCCGAGATACTTAAAATTTCAACCCAGAGAACAGTTGACTTACTTAAAAAAGAACTTGAAATAACAAAACGGGAACTGGAAGAACAGTTGTTTTATTGCCTTCTCGAAAAAATATTCATTGAAAATAAAATTTACAGGTTTATTGAAAATTGCGAAACATGGGAATCTGTGGTTCAGACAATACATAAAAAACTTGTGCCTTTCAGGAAACAACTGAAAAGAGACGTTACCGATGAGGATGTTGTACGGCTTACTGAAATAAAAATCAAGAGAATTTCAAAATTCGATTCGCTTAAGGCAAATGAAGAGATTAAAAAAATAAAAGTAAATACCGATGAAGTAAAAAATCATCTGGCACATATTATTGATTATGCAATAAATTATTTCAGGCAAATAAAAAAGAAGTACGGAAAAGGAAGGGAAAGAAAAACCGAGATAAGGGTGTTTGATACTATTGAAGCCGCAAGTGTTGTTGTTGCAAATCAAAAACTTTATATAAACAAAACTGAAGGTTTTGTGGGTACATCGCTCACAAAAGATGAGTTTGTTTGCGAATGTTCCGATATTGATGAAATAATTGCTTTCAGGAGCGATGGAACTTTTGTTGTAACAAAAATTTCCGAAAAAATTTATGTGGGAACAAACGTTATTCACATTGCTATTTTCAAAAGAAACGACGAACGTACCGTTTACAACATGATTTACAGCGACGGTTTCAAAGGCAAAATCATGGTGAAGCGGTTTTCGGTTGTCGGCATTACGAGAGATAAAGAATATAATCTCACCAAGGGAACCAATGGAAGCAGGGTTTTATATTTTACTGCAAATCCCAACGGCGAAGCCGAAACAATCACTGTTCATCTTAAATCACGCCCTAAACTAAGGAATACTGTTTTCGATTTCGACTTTTCAGGACTTCTGATTAAAGGCAGAAATTCTATGGGAAATATTCTGACAAAGTTTGCAATTCATAAAATAACTCTTAAAGAAGCAGGAACATCAACACTCAGCTCGCTTGACATTTGGTTTGATGAAGCAATAAAACGGCTCAATACCGATAAGTACGGGAAATTCCTCGGCTCCTTTAATGAGGGCGAAAAAATTCTTACAATAATGCAATCAGGACATTATAAACTGACAAGCTTCGACCTGACAACCCACTTTGACGATGATTTGATTTATATTGAAAAATTCGAACCGCAGAAAATATATACAGCTGTTTATTATGACGGCGAAAATAAATATTTTTTCATGAAGAGATTTTTAATTGAACCTACCGATAAAAAAGTTATTTTTATAAGTGAAGCTGAGAATTCTTATCTGGTGGGCATTTCAACCGATGAATGTCCGCGTGTGGAAATAACTTACAGAAAAGAAAAAGGAAAACAAAAACCAAATGAAAAAGTAAGCGCGGTGGAATTTATTGATGTGAAAGGATATAAAGCAAAAGGGAAACGGCTTAGCAACTACACAATAAATCAGGTTGAGTTTATTGCTTCCCTGAAACCCAAAGTAAAACCAATTGAAGAAATTAAAACGGAAGAAGTAAAGCCGGCGCCTGTTGAAAAGAAGGAAATTAAAAAAACCGTTAAAGAAAAAGTAATAAAGGAACCCGAAATACCCATAAAGATTAAAAAAACTGCAAAAGAAAAAATCGTAAAAAAACCAATCAAACTACCTCCTAAAATAAAAGCCAAACCTAAAAACAAAAAGGGAGATAAGAAAAAAGACAAACAGATGAAGTTGTTTTAGATGTATTTTAACTGCAATAAGTTTGCATAGGGTAATTCACCAAAAGAATTTTTCGTAAAATCAATTATTAACAGCTATTGACCGATTAATTATTTGTATCGTTCCTACGGAACTTTAAATAACCCGGATTACATTATTCTGCCAACATTTCATCCCGTACGGGACGGGATATTGGTAGAAAATAAAATAGAAAAATATTTAAGCCCCGTAGGCGGCGACACGTATTTAAACTTTAAACAATAATAAATAAAACCCCGAATTTGATTGTTTTTATTCAAATTCGGGGTAATTTAATATTATAAAATCTTTTATAATGATTGTAAATACTTATGTTTTTACTGTAGCGAATTACCCTGCATAATATAAAATGTTTAATATCCGATACTTTGCGTTCTTAGCGATTTTCTTGGCGTTCTTTGCGTGAAAAATTTAATTTGTTTCTCGCAGAGATCGCAAAGGTTTTCGCAAAGCTCGCAGAAAAATAGATATTAGATGCTTGAATCTTTTTTTTGTTAGCGTGTGATTCTCTCTTTTTATTTACTGGTTTTTGAGTTAACCTTTATATTCGCTTGAATAAATACATTTTCTTTCTTTTGTATGCACCCTGACATGAGCCGGCGATTGAGTTTTTGGCAGATTAGTTGAATTCTTATATTTCTCTATTGTTAATCTTGCCATTAGGTAACTTACAGTTGATTCTGCACCCTGGTTAAGGTTCACCTGGTGTTCTTCAAGTCCGTCGTAACATCCTCCTGTGCACGGATTATAAATTATACGTTGCAAATGGTTGTTGCCCAAAAACCAATTGAAGGCGATTTTAAGTTTTTTCAAATACTCTTCATTTTTGAATCTTCTGTGAAATGCATGTAAAGCTAATATTGTATAAGAAACATCAATAGGTTGCTCACCAAAATATTCTCGTTCGCCGCCTTTGGAAAGCCAGCTTCTGTTGGAAATGACTTTTATTTCATTCTTGTCAAAAGTTTGTGACAACAGAAAATCAAATGATTTTTTAGCGATAATTAAATAATTAAGTTTTTTAACGGACAACCATGCAAAAAGCATTGCTTCGGGCAATATGCTGTTTGCGTATGTGAGATAACTCTCAAACCAGTTCCATTTATTTTCCGATTCGTGTTCATACATTGCGGCAAGCCTGTCAGCAAGAATTTCTATAAGTCCTGTTATTGAAGGCGAATGATGTTCCCTGTTATAATAATACAGTCCTTTAATATTGAAAGCCATAGCCCGTGAGGAGAACATGTTCACAGTATTTGGTGCTGAAATTTCTATTAATTCTTCTGCTATTTCAATCATCCCCGGAGGTATTATATTTTTTCTTGAAATTAAAAAACCCAATGCCCAAATAGCTCTGCCATTGGCATCTTCTAAATTCGTTTCGGTATTCTGACTTGTGAATTGTTCTTCTTCATCCACATAATTTAAGAATGTTCCGTCGGGCTGTATGCAGTCCTTAATGAAATGAAGATAAATATTCATAAGGTCTAAATCTGTTTTTTCCTGTGTTAATTCATAGTGCATGCAAATTGCTATCAAAGCCCGTGCATTATCATCAAGCGTATATCCCGAGCCAATATCGGGCTGATTAATTTTTGAGAATTGTATCATTCCGTAATCAGTGGTAAGTTGTTTTATGTGATTAAGATTGATAGCAGGTGTGCTGTAACGTAATGAAAATTTGCGTCCCAATGTTTTTTCAAAAAGCAAACCATGCGCAACTGCCGAATTTTCCCATGCTGTAGGCGCTATTTTGTGTAAAGTGTTTAGGCTGATGTCTTTTCGTAATGAATCATTTTTAAGCAATCGCATAACTCCTGCGGCTAATTGCTGTGAATGCTGAAATTCAATAACAATTCCCGTATGTTCATCAAGCATCTCGCGTGCCTGTGCTATCGGCGTTGAAATGATGGGACAGCCGCAACTCATTGCATACGAAAAAGTGCCACTCACTGCCTGATTGGGATCTTTGGAAGTAAAAAGATAAATGTCGGTTAATCGCAGATATTCCAGTAAAACGGGTAAGTCCAGATATTGGTTTACAAATTTTACATGCTTTTCGATTTTTAAGGAAATAACTTTTTCCTCGAGCATTTGCCTGTATTTTTCTCCCTCCGATTTTATTACTCCGGGATGAGTTTTACCTATTGCTAAAAATATTACTTCCGGATTTGTTTTAATAATAGCAGGTAATGCATCTAACGTAGTTTCTATACTTTTTCCAGAACTTAGCAATCCAAATGTTGAAAGTATCTTATGTCCTTTCAATCCATATTTCTTTTTGAGATAAGTCTTGTTATTATTCGAAACCAAATGGGTGCCATGTGCAATTACTTCTATTTTTTCCTGAGGTATTCCGTAATCTTGTTCCAATACTCCTTTTGAAGTGTTTGTCATCACAATAACAGATTTACAGGCAGCTACCATATTCTTCACCATTTCTCGAAAACGTTCATCGGGTCTTGGTAATACTGTATGAAAAACAAGAATTACAGGTTTTATCAGTTGATTTAAAAAATTAAGAAAATCATTTCCGCCGGATAGCTGAAAAAATCCAAACTCGTGTTGTATAACAATAATTTTTATTCTTTCATTTTGATTTATTTTATCTGCCAATTTCGCATACTCTGCTGAAATAGATGTATCCAGCACATAACATACTTTATCATCGTACTGATATTTTTCATCTTTTGATTCGAGGGCGCAAATCTTTATTGAAAACGAATGCCCGAATTTGTTGTCAATAGTATTTATCAAATCCTGCGAATAGGTTGCAATGCCACATTCCCTCGGCGGAAATGAAGTTATAAAAAGAATTTCAGGCAAGCGGTTATCCTTAATATGGCGCGAATGGCGAACTCTGTTGTTTGTAATTACATCATTTTTTATGGTTCCGGAAATAATATCATTTAACTGATTAGTATCATAGGAATAGGAAATATTTTCATTTTTCATTTTTTGTGGGATAAAGTAATAATTCATTAACTAAAGCTGATAAACTAAGTGAAGCACATGCGATTTGCTCATCTGCTGCTCCGTAATAAATATAAAGAGTATCACCGAACAGGGCAGTTCCTGTCGGAAAAACAACATTGTTGACTTCTCCCTTTTGCTCCCATTCAAGTTCGGGCGAAAACAATGCAACCGGCAAACGGGCTATTTCTATTGAGGGGTCATCAAGTTTCAGTAAGGCGGCACATGCCGAATACACTAATCCCTTGGAAGTTTTTTGTACACCATGATAAATCAATAACCATCCTTGTTCTGTTTCAATCGGGGGGCATCCTCCGCCAATGTAATTAGATTCGTGCTTACATCGGGGATCCATTACTATATGTTTCTTCAGATTCGTACAATAGTTTCTCCAGAATTCTTTCGTTAGTTCGTGCAATTCATTGATTTCTGTAATCTGAATGCCTGGTCTGATGCGATGCAGGAAACACAATTTGCCGTTTATCCTTCTTGGAAAAAAAATCACATTCTTGTCCCACAACAATATTTTCTTTTCAGTATCTTCTTCATGATAATAAAATTTATGATTGCGGTAATATTTTTTATTTACTCTTTTAGCCGATTCAAGAAGATATACGAATTCGACATATGTAACGGGAGGTACAATTATTCCTAGCTTTTTAAAATTCTTAAGGTCGGTTGAAACAGCTAATGCTCCCTGTGCATTAATTCCGTCATAAACCGTATATGTCATATAATACAAATCATCAATTTTTACAATGCGGGCATCTTCAACACCGTGTGATTCATATTCGAATTCGGAAGTGATTAAAGGTTTATCGCTTCGTTCAACAACGGTGAGAGGACCATCGAGTTTGCAATAACCAATGGTGGAATAATTACCTTTTCGCACTGCGCGGTAAAAAATATGAACGCTGTCGCCTTCACGAATTACAGCAGGATTTAATACGCCTTCGCTTTCGAATTCCAAATCGGTTTTCTTAAGCAAAATGCCTTCTTTTTTTACTTCTATCATGTAAATTAATTTTTTATAAATTCAAAAATCGGTATAATGTTTTTTAGGTAAAATTCCTCGCTGTTGGGGCGGAGAGTTCGATTCCCCATAACCTATTCAGCCACTCTGCTCGACGGGATTACTTGGAACAATATAAGATAATGCCCGCAAGGTACAAATAAATAATTTATTAATATGCAAAGATGAGTGCTTATAAAATAATAAGTGTTACACAACTTTAGAAATAAGTTACATTATTCACACATTTTCGAGTGTGCCGTCTCGTTTATTTTGAGTTGTTTGAGGGCAGAAAAAAAAGATTAAAAAATTGAAAGATTGAAAAAATAAAAAGTAAATTGTTTTTATGATTGAAAAATAATTGTCTGTTGATTATTGTATGATATTTCAGACATTTTGCATGATTTTTCATACATTTTGTATGAAATATCATACAAAAGAAATAAAATTTAAGGCACAAGTTTATTTTTTATCAGCCTCCAATTATAGCTTTGAATAAAGGCTTTCAGGAAATCTTCGTTTTTTGAAACGGAGATTTTGTTAACTAAATTATTTTGCAATAAGCTGTCGGTTTTAAGATTGTAAACTTCAGTTATTTTGCTTCCGTTGAAAATTATTGAATAGTCATCTTTCAGAAGTTGGTAATTATTGTTTGGATAGTTAACGGCAAAATGATTTGAAGTTGTGTCGAACAAGCTTACACCAAAAGAAATAAACTCAGCGGGATAATTCAGGTAATCGAGTATACTTGGCATTATGTCAATTTGCTGGGCTATTTCATTATTTATTTCTTTCAGCGGGTTATTGTGCATGTAAAAAATCAAAGGAATTTCGTGTTTGCCAATGACATTGCTGAAGGCAGGATGTTCGGCTTCGCCTGTATGGTCGGCGGTTATGATAAACAATGTATTGTCAAACCATTTTGATTTAGACGCGGCATCAAAAAATCTTTTCATTGAATAATCTGCATAACCTATGCTTTCATGAATTTTTAATTTTCCTTTATTGAATCTGTTTTTATATTTTACTGGAACGCTGTACGGATGATGTGATGATAACGAAAAGAAAGTGCTGAAGAATGGTTGTTTCATGCCGTTTAATTTACCGGCAAAAAACTTAAAAAATTCCTCATCATATATTCCCCAGTTGCCGTCGTAATCTTTCTCGTTGTCATATTCTTTTCTGCCGTAGTATTTTTCAAAACCTGCAACGCTTGCAAATGCTTCAAATCCCATTGTTCCGTTTGTTCCGCCGTGGAAAAATGAAGTAGCATATCCTTCTTTTCTGAGTAAAGCTGCAAGTCCGTATATTTTATTTCCCGCAAAAACCGATGTAATGTATGGCTCATTCATGAGTGATGGTATACCTGCAACAATCGCGGGAATGCCGCTTATGGAATTGCTTCCGTTTGCAAAGGCATTTCTGAAAACCAGGCTTTCTTTAATTAACGAATCGAGGAAGGGAGTATAGCTGACAAAATTTTTATCATTCACCAATCCTGTATACTCTTTCGAAAAGCTTTCCATGACTATTATCACAACATTGAGTTTACGGAATGGCTTATTTTTATCATAATAATTATGAACAGGGTTGTAAATGCTTTTAAGTTTCTGCTCATCAAAATATTTTATTTCTTTTATTTCGGCTTTATTCCATGTCTGGATAATTGCAAAAGGAGTATTTAAAACCAGCGGAATATTCTGCACAGAAATATTTTTACCTGCATCAATGATTGTAATCGGCTTGTATTGGAGTCCGCCGCGAATGCCAATTGAAGTTAAAACGAAACATAAAATAAAAATCAAACTTTGAAAAAGATAGTAGAATTTTACCGGTTCTTCTTTTAATAAAAAAAATCTTAATATTTTATTATATATGAAATTTAAAAACAAGATCAGCAAAATCCATATTAACAAAATATACCAGAAACTTTTAATATAAGAGGGGAGAAGAATAAAAAAGTCACTTCCCAATACCATGTAATTGAAAATATCGAAAGTTGTTCTTTTTAGTATAAATCTGAAATAAACAAAATCAATACAATTGGCAAGAATTAATATTGAGTTGACAATAATAAACAAATACTTTAAGATTTTCTGAAAAAGATTATTTTTCCTGAATTTAAAAGGGAGAAGTTGAAAAAAGATAAAAATAACATTGAATGCAAGTATTGCCGAAAGGTCGAATCTCAAGCCGAACAGAAATGCTTTAAATATTTCAGGGGTACCTGAATCATTAAAATATTTAAGATTAAAAAGTAAAAAAATAATCCTGCAGATAGTAAAAACTATAAGCAAAAATATAAGTTGCTTTAAAAGAAATGTGAAATATTTTAAATGTTTCTGCATTTGATTTTGTAAAAAACGTTTGCAATTAACACCCTGCATTGCGTCGCATCATACATTTTACATTTTATTGATTTTATAATTGCGACGCTTAATATGTTGATGTGTATTTACCCCGTGCTTAAGCACGGGGTTATTAATATTTAAACCCTATCGGGTTAATTTAAAAAAAATCTTTATAAAAAAACTCTAATTGTCTTTGATAAAATTGCTTCGTAAAGTTCATAAACTATTAACAATTATAGCGGTCCAGCAACATGCACTAGTGGGGGATTTGTTACATGAGATTATCCGATACAAAGTCGAATATATTTTTAATTATCCAGATACTTCACGAACCCCCATTGTGTACGATGCGTTTTGTAACCAGTGCTTTTTATTTGTTTTATGTTTTACTTTGTAAGTAAATTATGTCTTATTTTATTTTGTATTTTTCTATATATGGAACCCAAAGTGTGTTTGTTTTTGTTGAACCTAACAACGTTAACTTTAATACTGAACCAAATGTTATTTTTTTTCCAATACTTGTAAAACAATATTTTAAAAAATAAATTGAACCCGCATCAACTGTTATGTCTAACTCAAGAGGTCCCGCACTTTCTGTTCTGATAATTTCACGATTAATACCATCAGCGTATGTATATCTATAATTGTAATTAACAAATATTTTATGTTTACCCGGAAGAAAAAGCAAGCTTTCATCATTATTAATAAAACCGTAAGGTAAAGGTTTTCCGCTCACTTCCATGTCTTTTGAAATTTCTTTAAGGTAAGCTAATCTGGCAATTTTCATTTCCATAGAACTAGTTGTACTACCTAATGAATTATTGATTGAGTCTGTTTCTTTATAAACTGAATCAAAATTTATCACATGCATTTTATTTATATTATGTTTTAAATCCAAAGCTAAATTTGTGTCTGGTATAACAATTACAGTGGCATAATCGTCTGGAATTCTGGCTCCATTTTTCCATAATAAATCAGCTACATCTTCATTTCCATATTTTAATGCTATCATCCAGGCATTAAGACCATTTAACATATAGTTAACATTAACGCCTCTCTCAATAAGGATTCTAACTTTTTCTTTATTACCTATTGCGGCAGCAGCAAGTAAATCGTAACCTTTTGTTTTAGCTCCATTATCTATTAACAATTTCAGAATACTATCACTTCCGAATAAACATGAATAGTAAAGTGCTCCTGGATAATCGTTTAATTTAGCACCTTTATCAATCAATAATTTTACCATTTCTTTTCTGTTATAAAAAATTGCTTTTTCAATAAGAACCATATCATTATTCGCAACATGATTCGGGTTTCCACCATTTTTTAAATACTTTTTTAATTTATTAATATCTCCTATGCGAATAGCTTTTTCATAAAATGGCTCATGAAAAACACATCCAATCAAAAAAATCATTAAAAATAAACTTAAGGATAACTTTTTAAAGATAAATATTTTCATGATTTTCTAGCATTGGCTATAAATTCGAGCTACAATTACCCAAACTACAAAAAACAGAAATTAACAACAAACGACAAACAACAAACTTTTAATTTTTTGTAAATAGTTATACTGAAAATTACTTCTGTGATGAATTGGTTTTGTTATCAACAATTGTCATTTCGTTTATAATATTTGAAGCGCCGGCATATTTGTCGATAACAAACAAAACGTAACGAATATCAACGTTAATGCACCTTGCAAGTTTAGGTTCGAAATGTATTTTTTCACACATTGATTCCCAGTTGCCGTCGAAAGCTATTCCTATTAATTGTCCATCGCCGTTGATTACAGGGCTTCCGGAATTGCCTCCGGTAATATCATTGTCGGTTATAAAACATACAGGTACTGTTCCGTTGGAACTGTATCTTCCGTAATCCTTTTTTATATATAATTCCTTAAGTTTAGCAGGAACAATGAATTCAGGATTTGCAGAATCTTCTTTTTCCATTACACCATCGAGAGTTGTGAAGTAGTTGTAATAAACAGCATCGGCGGCGATACAATCGTTAACTTTCCCGTATGTCAGCCGCATTGTTCCATTTGCCTTGGGATAAAACTTTTTATCGGGTGACATTTCCCTGAGTCCTGCTATATATAATCTTTCGGTTGCAGTGATTTTACTTTGCGCATCAGCTAATTTTGTTCTTAAAGAATCATTATTACTGTAAAAAGATTTCATTAACAGGAAAACAGGATCTTTTTCAAGCACTTTATAATCGGGGTTTTCGAGAAATTCATTTAATTTTAATTCATCGGCAAAAAAAGATTTGTCATAAACATATTCTGCATATTCTTCAAAATCCACTTTGAATTTTTTTTCGTTATACCTTGGGGCGGGTTTGTATTTTTTCTCAATGATCCTCAATATAGCCGGCTGCTGTTCTTTTGGGACATTGTTATAAAACATCCTCAATAAAGAAACAAACAACTTCTTGTCGGTAATCAAATCGTAATTCCTGTAAAAGTCAATAACGTCATCTTTAAGATTTTCTATTTCTTTATTTATTTCTACTTTGGCATTTGCAGAATCTTTAATGAGTTTTAATAACCTTGTTCTGGAGCCTACCAGTTGACCTGAAAAGCCTATGACTTCAGGTCCGCGCATTATAGCTTCACTAAAATATGTCGTTGGAATATAGTATTTGTTGTATTCATCGTAGGCATCAGCAAATGACTGCATCAAATTTCCGTATTTCTCTTTTCTTTTATTATCGGCATTCACCCAACTCATAAATTGGTCTTCAATTTCTTTTTTCTTGTCAAACACCTTGTATTTTTTCAATTGCTTTCCTTCACCGATATAAAATTTCCAATAATTGCTGGCGCCATAATATTTTGTTGCATATTTCAGTCTGACTTCAGGACTTGCATCCATATCCTGTTTGATGATTTCAAGTTTCTTATCTCTTATTTTAACTACAGTCGGATCCTTAATGTTTTCCTGGAATTTCACACCGTAGGAAGTCAGGAATCTGTCGGTGCCTCCTGGGTATCCCATAACCATGGCATAATCGTCTTTTTTTATGCCGTTAAGGGAAATAGGGAGAAAATATTTTGGTTTGTAGGGAATATTTTTATCCGAGTATTCAGCAGGACTTCCATCGGGAGCGGTGTAAACTCTAAAAATGGAAAAGTCGCCTGTATGCCTTGGCCACATCCAGTTATCTGCATCACCGCCAAACATGCCTATAGAAGAGGGCGGAGCGCCCACAAGACGAATGTCCCTGAAGGTTTGGGTAACGAAAAGATAAAATTCATTTCCCGAATAAAAACTTCTTACTCTTGCCCTGTATTGTGTTCCTTTTGTTGCTGCTGATTCAATCTTGGTTGATATTTTTTTTATGGCATCGTCTCTTTCTTTTTCGGTCATCTTATCGCTAAGTTCAGCAAGAACTTTTTTTGTAACATCTTCAATGCGGATTAGCATGCTTATGGTTAGTCCTTTGTTCACTAATTCCTCATTTTTATTCATTGCCCAGAATCCGTTGGTGAGATAATCGTGTTCAAGAGTGCTGTGCGATTGAATTCTGTCGCGTCCGCAGTGGTGGTTTGTTAAAACCAATCCTTCGCCTGATACTATTTCGGCAGTACAGCCACCGCCAAACTGAATCACTGCATCTTTCAAACTCGAATGATTGACGCTGTATATTTCTTCAGGTGTAAGATGACAGCCCATTTTCTGCATATCAACATAATTTAACCTTTCGATGAACATTGGCAGCCACATTCCTTCATCGGCAGTACAAATACGGATTGACAATAAGTTTATTGCGCAAAAACTTATAAGAAATAATTTTTTCATTTGATTAAATTTTTGTTTAAAGAAATAAAAATAACTCTTTTAAATTAGTGTGCAAATATATATAGAGTTTGTTTACATAAAAAAAAATAAGGCAAAAAGCAAAGGGAAAAAGATAAAAGGCAAAGGGCATAAGGCAAATATGGTCGGTAATCAGTAAACGGTGAGAAAATTATAAACCCTAACGACTAACACTTTTTCATTTAAAGCAAATGTATTTGTTTGGTAATTAACAAATACATAAACACAACACAAACGCCAATAATTGAAAATTTCAACACTTTATTTTTATTTTTATTCCCAACTATCATTTCTGTTTGCGAATTTACAATATTGAATTCGTTCCCGGTGATTATAAAATTTATGGGTAAGTATACTCTTGCCGAAACGGGCACTCCATTTTTGATTCCGGGATTCCATACAGGCATTTGTTTCATTACTCTGGTAATTTCAAGTTCAATTTGCAAATTATATGATTGAGAATATTTAATATCAGAAATATGACCGGTTGAATCCACAATAAAATTAACTATTAATACCTGCAAGGAAGAATCGCTATTCTCTCTACTTATCGAATTATTTACATGAAAGTAATCATGTATAAATTGGTACATTTCATCTTCACCTCCCGGATATGATGGTAAATTATCAATATCAGAATTAACATAAACAGTATTAAATGATTTGTTTTGTTGCGAATTGCTTAATATGGGATGTAAAATCATTAAAAACAAAAATATAACTTTCCCGGCATTAACTCCTTTAATGTGCATGTTGCCAATCACTCTGATTTTTTTAATGAAATGAAGAAAAATTTTCACTGAACCTTTGAAGTCATCGGGTTTTTTAATCCCGAATATTTTATGAGTTCGAGTTTTACCTTACCTACAATAACAGCCGATTCGGCTAAAACGGGAATGTGATTTTTGTCGTCAGTGATATATAAAGTCATGGGGTATGGTTCTTTGAAAAAATTTCCTACAAGAACAAGGGGTTTGAACTTTAAGCAATTGAATTTTCCCAAGCTTGTTTTTACAGTTTCTTTTCCCAGGAATTTAAGTTTTGTAACATAAACCGAGTCATCAATAAAGAAATCTATTGAAAATTCATCACCTATTTTAATATTGGAAACATCAAAAGTCCGTGCGTAGTAAAACAATGAAATTATATCCTGAATGTTTGGTTTTACTTTTGTGGTAACGTTCTTGGTTGTTTTTTTTGAGGTTACATTATTACTGGTTGCAATATTTTTAAACTGGTTAAAAACAACATCCTGGTCAATTTTAAATCCTCCTTCATTCACCCTTCTTATGAAAATCCACGGTATTATTGCATCTTCATCAATTATTGTTTCATATCTGTCGTAAACCTTAAAGAACAAATTAAATGCACCTTTTGAAGCTCCAGTTCCTACAATTCTGAAAGTGTTGCGTCCTGCAATTTGCCTGTTTTCGTTTGTTATTTCAAGTGTTGCTTCACCTGCAGTTACCTTACCTGTAAGTATTGCATCATAGTATGCCCTGTATGTAAGGACTTCGCCCCTCTGAAAAGCCGTGTTGTTTATTTTTCTGAGTTGTGAAAATGAAGACAAAGTCAAAAAGCAAAAGCTCAATATTATTAATATTCTGCCCATATTGCGATTTTTTACATTGTTCATATTTTATTGTTAAACAAAAAACATTCCAAAAGTAAGTAAAAATAGAAATATTCCATTATTGTCCGACTAATTTCATGTTATCAAAAATAATAAAAAAAATATTATCAAATTCAATAAATTGCAGGCAGGACTAAAGTCCTAAATGGAGTTGTATTATATTAACCCCAGCCTTAAGGCTGGGGTTATAAAAAGCGCACATAATAAGGGCTTCAGCCCTGATAAAAACATTTTTATTCCGACAACAGGGAAATTATTCAAAAAATGTAATTCAATAGTTTGTGTTTTTTTGAAAATTAACGTAGGTTTGCATTTCAAATATAAAAAAAATATAAGATGGCATTAATAGGAAAAATTCGCAGTTACTCGTGGTTGCTGCTTGCATTTGTGGGCGTTGCTTTGTTAGCATTCATTCTGGGCGACTTTGTAAGAAAAGGACCAAAATACTCAAATGCTACCGATGTAGGTAAAGTCGGAAGCAGAACAATTTCTTACAGGGAGTTTGACCAAATGGTGGAAGAAGAAGAAGCTATTGAAAAACAAAGAAATGGTTCTGAAAAACTGGATTATATCAAGATAAATGAGATGAAGCAGAAAATATGGGAAGATATGGTGAAGAAAACATTGTTGTATAAGGAATTTGAAGAGCTTGGGCTTGCGATTGAGCATGATTCAAAATTAGGACCATCAATAAGCGCCGAAGAACTCAATGATTTAATCAGAGGGAAGAATCTTCATCCCTATATACAGCAGTTATTTACCGACCCTAAAACAGGTCAGGTAAACAGAGCTAATATTGACAATTTAATTAATAATTTCGACCAGATGAAGCCCGAACAGCAGGATGAATGGCTAAGGATTGAAAAGAGCATAAGGGAGGAGAAACTAAGCAATAAATATCAGGCGCTGATTTCAAAAGGGATTTATATAACCCAAAGTCAGGCAAAAAGAAGTTTTGAAGCACGTAATGTGTTTGCCGACTTCAGATTTGTTGCTTTGAAATATACTGATGTAAATGATAATGCTGTTAAACTAAGTGATGACGATGTTAAAAAATATTACGAAGAACATAAAAACGAATATGAACAGGAATCTTCATGTAATATTGAGTATGTTGTATTTGAAGTGCTTACTTCGGATGAAGATACAAAAAAAGTTGTTGATGATATAAACAACCTTAAACCTAAATTCGAAGAAGCAAAAGATGCCAAGGCATTTGTTAACGAAAATGCCGATTCGCGTTATGACAGCACTTTCTTTGCAAAAGGAAAATTATCACCGGCAATTGATACGGCAATATTCGATGCTAAAATAGGAACATTCATCGGACCAATAATTGACAAAAGTGTTTATAAGATTGTGAAATTGCTCGACAGGCAGGAAAGAGCCGATTCCGCAAAAGTCTGTCATATTCTTGTTGCATATAAAGATGCAAAAGGATCAGACCCGAAAGTTATTACACGCTCAAAGACTGCGGCAAAAGCCAAAGCCGACAGTATTGCAAAAATTGTCACCAAAGATACGGTAAAATTCAAGGAATTTGCTTTGAAATTTTCTGACGACCCTTCAAATAAAGAAAAAGGAGGGGAACTTGGCTGGTTTAAAGACGGGCTGATGGTTCATGCATTTAATGAGGCATGCATGAAAGGTAAAAAAGGAGAAATAAAAGTTGTTGAAACGGATTTCGGTTATCATATTATTAAGGTTGAAGATATTTCACCTTTCCAGACGAAAATACAGGTTGCAATTGTTGACAGGGAGCTGAAAGCAAGCGAAATAACCTATAAACTCATTTATGCAAAAGCAAGTAATTTTGCATCTAAAGCCACTACGGCCGCCGCTTTCGACAATACAGTAAAAAAAGAAAAATTAGTTCCCCGAACTGCCGATGATATCAAAGAAACTGATTACACTTTACCGGGGCTCGAATCGCCAAGGGAAATGATACGCTGGGCTTATGATGAAAAAACAAAAGTAAATGACATTTCTTCGAAGATATTTGATTTTGACAGAAAGTTCGTCGTTGCCAAATTAAAGAAAAAACAACTGAAAGGTATTGCTCCGCTCGAACAAGTGCGTGCGGATATTGAAGCACAAGTTAGAAAAGAAAAGAAAGGAAAGATTCTTGCCGAGAAAATAAAAAAACAAATAACACCGGGAATTACTATTGACGAATTGGCAAAAAAATTAAATGTCAGTGTAGATACTGCGACAAGCATATCGTTTTCTTCATTCAGCATTCCTAAGTTTGGACTTGAAACTGAAATTATAGGTACTGTTTTCGGCATGAAAACAAAATCTTTGTCAAAACCCATAGAAGGAAAATCGTGCGTTGCTGTGATTTATCTCGACGTTATCAGCAATTCTTCAGAAACAAAAGATTATTCACAGGCAAAAAAAATGCTTTACCAATACTTGTCTTCACGATATTCTTACGAAGCATATAATGCAATTCAGAAGAATGCCGAAATAATTGACAACCGCCTTAAATTCTACTAATTCGTTTATTCGAATGTTCGGTTGTTCGAATGTTCGATTATTCGAATGTTAAGTTGTTCATATATTTATTGTATGAAAAAACAATCCATAAAAGGTTTATTAATTTGCATAAATCTCATATTCATATACTATTCCGGTTTTGCTCAAACATCAACAATTATTTTTCGGGATGACTTCGAGGACTCTGCCAGAAGCGTGGGACTATGGGGACCGCCCGCTAATTATTCGTTTACAACCGGATATACGGGGAAAGGATTATTTGTTAATAATCCATCAGCTTCCAATGATATTATGCTCTATACAAACATTCCGACAGATAGTTTAAAGGGTAGCACCATTGCATTGTCTGCAATGATACGCGGCGAAAATCTTTCGCAACCCGCTCAAACATGGCTGGGAATGAAAGTTATGTTGGTGATTACCTTAAAAGATAACAGTATAACTTATCCGCAGATCCCTGCTGATACAGGCACTTTTGCATGGAAGGAAAAAGGGACATTGATTTTTATTGATTCCAATGTAACAGATATAAAATTATACATTGGGATTCAGCAAGGTTCGGGTAAGTTGTGGTTCGATGATGTTACCATTGTAAAGTTCAATACTAAAAAAATGCCGCCGGCACGTGACCCGGGCATCCCGATAAATAAATGTCACAGTTTACTTATGTCAAGAGGTGTGAATGTTTCTCCGCTCATTGATAAAAATTCGCTCGATGAACTCGCTAATGACTGGAAAGCTAACCACATCCGTTGGCAGATAGGAGGATGCACATATCCAAGTGGTTTACTCAGAAACGATTATGATTCAATTCTTACGGCTGAATTTTTGTTATTGGATTCAGCTGTTAAATGGTGTACGGCAAATGGTCTGCAGATGATAGTTGATATGCATTCGTTATCTGAAGGGCTGTTCATTTCCAGTGCCGCACAAACCCGATTGGTAGATACATGGAAAATCATTGCCACAAAATATAAAAACGCGAATACTGTATGGGCATACGATTTGGCTAATGAACCTGACAACAATAAAATCACCTGGCCTATTGGCAGTGATGTTTTATTCTGGAACGAACTTGCAGATACTATTGCAAAAGCTATAAGAAGCATAGATGCTGATAAACCAGTAATTGTTGAAAGTTATTGGGCAATGCCGGAAAATTTCAACAATCTTGTACCTATTGATTTTTCAATACCGAATATTATTTACAGTCCTCATTTTTATGAGCCGCATTTATTTACTCATCAAACACTATATGGGAATATTACTCATTATTCATATCCTGGAGTAATCGGCGGAAAATATTATGATAAAGACACATTGAAAAAATTACTTCAACCCGTTAAGAATTTTCAGGATAAATACCGTGTTCCGATATATGTAGGAGAGTTCAGCGCCATACGCTGGGCGCCGAATAACAGTGCATACAATTACATACGCGATTGCATAGAAATTTTTGAGGAATACAACTGGGATTGGTCATATCATGCTTTCCGCGAATACCAGGGTTGGGATGTGGAATATACAACAGACTCAAGCAATATAAATAAATCACCAGTTCAGACCGACAGGGAACTCCTTCTTCGTTTGTATTTCCAACAACATATTTTGCAAATTCCGGGAAAAGACAATGAAAAAAATACGAATAATTTTTATCCGAATCCTGCAAGCGATAAAATAATTATAGAAACAGGACAAAATATAAACAGAAGCATTTTATTTATATATGCGATAAACGGAAGAGAGTTAATAAGGCAACAAATAACAGAAACCAGAACAGAAATAGACATCAGCAATTTACCACAGGGAATTTATATTGTAAAATTTATAAATAACAAAAGAGTGGAAGTAGGAAAATTGATAAAAAATGAATAATTAATAAATAATAATTAATAATAAAAAGTCACACTATTCGATTGTTCTCTTTATTCTAGTTTGAATTCCGTGCTTCCTATTGCATTGCCATCAAGGAATAAATCAACAGAGTAAGTTCCAACCTTGTATGTTTTTGGTGAGCTGAAATACACGCACATGTCAAGAGATTTGTTATTGTATTCGAATTGTTTTTTTATGGAGTAATATATCTTTTTATTATTATAATTGAAAGTATGTTCATTGTCTTCCGCTTCAATGATTATGTTTCCGTCAGGTTCGGCAATTCTTACATACAAATCTTTTTTTCCGCTTGTTGCAATTAAATTTTCACTCAGGAGAAAGCAAATTTTTATTTTTGATGTTTTCTTGGATTTCTTAGTTGGAATTTCCACACCTGCACCCCTTATTCTTAACGGTTCGGCAACCAGGTCATACGCTCTTATAAGAGAACCTGCTGTTATTCTGTTCACAAGGTCTTCGTTGACCTTGCTTATTACAGTGTATTTCTGATTTGTTGAATCAATAGCAGATTTGTATTTGATGTTTTCTGTAGTAAGATTTTTATTTTTTGTTTTTAATTCCTCGATTTGTGTCAGATAATCCTCAAGCCTTTTTTCCAAATCCCTCACTTTTGTCTTGTAAACATCAACATTACCGTTTAAATTTTTTATTTCATTCAGCAAAGCCGTTATTTTTTCTTTTTCTCTTTTAAAGAGGTTGCCCAGTTCTTCGTTCTGTTCGCCCAATATATCATATTCTTCCTGCAATTTTTCGAGCTTACTTATCATGTATTGTTTTTCTTCGGTAACCGATTTCTTTTCAAGTGCAACTACTTTTATGTCGTGTTTGTAATTTATTATCTGGTAAAAAAGATAGCTGCATAAACCTATTGACAGCAATGACAATATGATGAAAAAATAAAGTTGTGCCTTAAGTGATTTTATTTCTTTTGATTTTTGGATTTCTTCTTCCATAATATAGGTTTACAAGGATAATTGCTTGGTTATATATTATTCGAGTTTGAAGGAGCCAACACCAATCTGTTCGCCGCTTGCAAAAACATCAATTCCATAAGTTCCGGGCGTCAATTCTCCTTTTTTTGGCCAGTACAAATCCAGTTCGAGATTTTTATTTTCGTAGTTTATTTGTTTTTTTATTGTATAAACTATTTTGTCGTTTTTGTAAGCGAACATAAATTCATCTTCGGTGCCGTCGCATAAAACTTTATTGTCGGGACCAGTAATTCTTATGTAAATATCTTTTGAACCTGAACTCGCAAGCGGATTTTGAAGTATTGTGAATGAAACTTTTAATTGTTCAGCACGTTTTGCTTTATTAATAATTTCTTCTTTTTTGCCTTTTACCCGTACTCCACTGCCTTTCACTTTATATGCAGCCAGTCCGGAAGCACTTGTTATTTTAACTGTTAATTCCTCTGTTTTGGCTTTCTCTTTCTGGAAATCGGATTTTACCTGTTTGTTTTCTTCGGTTAATTGAATATTTACTTTATACAGCGAATCCATCTGATGCACATAACCTTGTGTGATTCCTCTCAGGAGTTCAAGTTTTCTTTTTGCTCTTTTCAGTTCACCGGTTGTGGCAAGCAAATTCTGAATTTCCCTTACGTTCTTTTGTATAATGCTGTCTTTTTTCGACAACCTGTCATTAAGTTCGCCATATTGAGATTTTATTTTATTATGTTCATTTACCAATGAATCCAACGCTCTCTGAAGAGTTACTTTTTCATTTGAAGAAGCTTCTTTTTCCTTTAAAATTACCTGATATTGTATTTTCTGGCTTTTCTTCTGAAAAAGAAGATACACAACTGTACCGCCTAAAAGAATAACCAATAAGGACAGGATAATTACCGTTGAACTTTTTCCTGCACCTTTATTTTTTTCTCCGGATTCATTTTGAGTGTCGGTAGTCTGGTTTGTTTCCATAGCTTTATTATTAATTTTTGTTTAATTCTTCAACATAATTTAATTTTAATTCGGAAATGAAAGTTTGCAGGGCTTTGGACAAATCTGCAGATAAATTATTATTCGTTTTTTCCTTTATCATCTCAATCATTTCAATCGCTTGTTTTGCCTGTTCCATATTCTTTTCAACTTTATCTGTGACCGGATTTTTGATTTTTCCCATCGCCTGCATGGCAGAAGCATGAAAAATATATAAAAACTGTAAAAATAACTGGTCGTTTTTGTCCATTTTATTTTTTTTGGTATTTTGCAAATTTATTTAATTTTTTAAATATTAAACAATGTTTAGTGATTTTATTTCAATAATATTTCCAAAATTATGTAGTGCATGTGGGAGGGCTATGCATAAAGGGGAGGAATGCATTTGTTCCTATTGCAGTTATCACCTGCCAAAAACTGGTTTTCACCTCGATGACGACAATCAGCTTAGCCGCATGTTCTGGGGCAGAACTACTTTGAATTCGGTTGCGGCTTTTTATTATTTTAACAAAAGCACTAAAGTTCAGAAACTTATTCATCAGCTTAAATATAAAGGAAAGAAAGAAATAGGGATTAAAACAGGCGAATTATATGGAAATGAACTTAAAGCATCGGATTTGTTTAAAAATATTGACATAATAATTCCAGTTCCTCTGCATTTTTCAAAGGAAAAGAAAAGAGGATACAATCAGAGCAGGCTTTTTGCCGAGGGAATAGCAAAAAGTTTGAATAAAGAAGTTGATTTTAAAATGCTTTTCCGTAACCGTCCTTCCGAAACACAAACACGCAAATCGCGATACAGCCGCTGGGAAAATGTGAGCGAAATTTTTTCATTGGCTGACGATTATTTAAAACTAAAAGGCTTCCATATTTTGCTTGTTGACGACGTAATAACTACCGGCGCCACAATTGAAGCTTGTGCAAATGCTTTATTTAAAATTCCCGAAATAAAATTAAGCGTGGCGGCAATGGCGTATGCTTATACGTGAAAAAATAATTAATAAATAATAATTTAAAAGACACACCTCCAAACCTCCTCTCGAGAGGAGGCTTTAGGACAGTGCTTTGGAATCTGTTTGCGACAAAAAAGCGAGGCAAGTGTGTCAGCGTCCCTTCTTGAGAAGGGACAATAGGGATGTATTTTCCTCTGTGGCTCTCTGTGTAATAATAAATAGTTACACGGAGTTGCACAGAGTTACACAGAGTTTTAAAGGTTTCTGTGAATCTGTGGCTTTTTTGTTTTTAAAAATTCGAAATATTTTGAAAACCTTTTGAAATTTATTATCTTTGAGTTACTTACTTCGGTTTTTAAATTTATGATTATTAAAAAAACAA
>JAQUPB010000041.1 GCA_029004185.1 Bacteroidales bacterium
ATCGGTTTGCCCTTTTGAAACTCCTGCAAACTGAATTACCTGAATTCCTTCGCCTCCAACTCCTTTGGTGGTTTTAATATATTTCCAGTCTCCGAATTGAGTAAGAGTTTTGTTATCAATATTTTTAACATACCATCCGTATCCGGAAGATGGCATATCTGATGGTAATTTGATTTCCAGTAGTTGCTCCTGCTGAAGAGTTATAGATTGATTTGCATTGGAATTCGTAACAACTACTTTGGTCTGGGACTCTACGTTAAAAGCCGTTAAAATCAATGCCAAGCTGAAAATTGTTGTAAATTTTATTTTCATAGTCTTTTAGTTAAAAATATTTTTAAAAAATCAGAGTTTATAAAATTACAATATCAAGAATGATAAGTCAAGTTTTATTTAATATAAAATAAGGGATAGTGGAAAATGCTCGTGATTTTTTTTTATTTTTACAAAGATTTTTCAAACCATACGAATGTTAAGGATAATAAAAAACAATAAATTAATTGTCCTCCCCTATTTGGTTATACTCCTTATTGGTATTGCTATTGCATTTTCATTTGATAAAGCTACCATTCACTTAACAATAAATAAATTTCACAATCATTTTTTTGATTTTTTCTTCAAATACTTAACGTATCTGGGTAACGGATATTTTGCTGTGCTGGTTGTATGTGTTTTATTATTCATTAAATTCAGACATGCGCTAATTATAGGGTATACAGCATTAATTTCGGGATTGGCAGTTCAGATATTGAAACAGATCATTTTCAGCGATTCGTTACGTCCTTTGAAATTTTTTGAAGGAACATATAAATTGTATCTTATTAATGGTGTAAATGTTCATTCTTTATATAGCTTCCCTTCCGGTCATACTGCAACAGCTTTCAGCGTTTTTATGTGTCTGGCAATTATTTATGGCAGAAAGTACACTAAAGTTTTAATGTTGTTTTTGGCAGTGTTAGTGGGTTATTCACGAATATATCTTTCACAACATTTTTTAAATGATGTATTGATTGGTTCTGCCATAGGAACATTCTTTGCGTTATTATTCTGCAATATTATGGAGAAGCAGGAAAATACATGGCTTGACAAATCGATTATGCATTATGCGAATTACAGGCATATTCTAATAATTCTTTTTGCAGCAGCTTTATATATTCCGTTTCTGGGAAATGTAAATTTATTCGATTGGGATGAAATAAATTTTGCCGAGGCAGCGAGAGAGATGATTACAACCAACGATTATCTCACTGTGAAAATAAATTATCTGCCTTTCTGGGAAAAACCGCCTTTGTTCATATGGATGCAGGCGGCTTCGATGAATATTTTCGGGATAAATGAATTTGCAGCTCGTTTGCCAAACGCATTGTGCGGAATAATTACGTTATTGATATTGTTTAATATCGGCAAAAAAACATTTGATGAAAAATTCGGATTTATATGGGCATTGGCATTCGGCGGGGCTGTATTACCGTTTCTATATTTCAAATCGGGCATAATTGATTCATGCTTCAATTTATTTATTTTTATTGGTGTTTATTGCTTTTTTGTTTTTTCTGAAAACATAAAGGAAAATAAGAAACATATTTCTCAGTTGCTGCTTTCTGCGATTTTTATCGGTTTGGCAATATTAACCAAGGGACCTGCGGCATTGGTGATTTTCATTATTGCGGTTGTGATTTATTTGTTTGCAACAAAACAAAAGAATATCATCTCACTCAAACACCTGCTGTTGTTTTTATTTATTGTCGTAATCATAGGAGGATTATGGTTTTTAATACAAATATGCTCCGGCAAATATTATCTTATTGTAGATTTCTTAAAATACCAGTTGCGATTATTTAATACAAAAGATTCGGGGCATGGCGGGTTTTTGCTTTATCATTTTATTGTTTTGCTGTTCGGAGTATTTCCTTCTTCGGTCATAGCCTTAAAAGGATTCGGTATTAAAAATAATGACAACATATTCCAAAACAATTTCAAAAAACTGATGATGATTTTGTTTATTGTGGTGCTTGTGATTTTTTCTGTTGTTAAAACCAAAATAATACATTACTCCTCGCTTTGTTACTTCCCTCTTAGCTTTCTGGCGGCATACACAATATGTAAATTCCTGAAAGGCGAAATAAAATGGAACAAATGGATGAGCATAATTTTAATTGTTATTGCATTAATTATTGGTATTCTGGAAATGTCACTTCAGTTTATTATAAAATTCAAAAATGAAATAATAAACTCCGGATTTATAAAAGATAAATTTGCTGTTGAATGCCTTAAAGCTGATGTAAGCTGGAGCGGTTATGAATTTATTCCGGGACTTATCCTGATAATAGGAACTATAACATCTTTAATAATATTGAAGAAAAACAAACTCTTTGGAGTAGTTTTGATATATTTGACATCTATAGCTTTTACTGCAATTACAATGTTCATGATTATTCCTAAAGTCGATAAATATATTCAAGGCACTGCGATTGACTTTTACAAAAGCAAACAAAACTGCAATTGCTATGTTGAAACGGTTGGATTTAAAAGCTACGCTCATTTATTCTATGCAAAAAAAGAAAAACCGCAAAATAAAAACGCAAGCGATATGCAATGGCTTATATCAGGCAACATTGATAAACCCGTTTTTTTTGTATGTAAAATAAATGATGCCGATAATTTTCAGAAGGAATATCCGCAGATAAAATTATTAAATAAGAGAAACGGGTATGCATTTTTCATGAGAGAAGTAAAATAAAACATTTGCCGTTTACTTGACTTTTAATAAAAAAAATCATAGGTTTGTATCAAAGATAAAACCAAAATATTTATTTAATTTTTTTGGGATGAAAAATAAAATATACTTATTGACTTTTATTTTCATTGCTGCTTTGTCTGTAAATTCGTACGGACAGGCAAGAAAATACGTTTTGTTTGAGCACTTCACAAATACGGGATGTGGCCCATGTGCCCAGCAAAATCCCATATTTCAAAAAAACATTTTGGATAAAAATCAAGGCAAAATATATCATATTGCCTATCATACTTATTGGCCCGACAATGGCGATCCAATGTATCAATACAACACATCACAAAGCACAGACAGGGTTCTTTACTATTTCGTAAAGGGAGTTCCTAATATACGTATGCAGGGAAACAGGTATAATGGAGGTCCTGCGGGTGTCACACAATCCATGCTTGACGACGCTGCTTCGGAACCAAGTCCTGTGAGAATAAAAGTTACAGAAACACCACATGACACTTCGAGAAGTGTAAGAGTGGTGGTATATACCCTGGACACCATTCCTGCAGGCAATTACAGGATGCGGGTTGCTGTTGTCGAAAATCCTAAAATATACGCAGTGGCACCGGGCGGTAATCTCGAAAAATATTTTCCTGATGTTTTTAGAAAAATGCTTCCGAACAGTGCGGGTGATACCTGCAATTTTGCACCAATAGGCGATTCGATTGTGTTTAATTATTCATACAATCTCGACACTTTAAACTGGGATACTTCAAAAGTATTTGCAGTTGCTTTTGTTCAGAATATTGATACAAAAGATGTTCTTAATGCAGCTTCTCAAAATACCACCTCAATTGAACTCTTTGCAAATGGGAAAACATTTTATTCAAGCAATGCAGGTGTTGCCAAAACATTTTACGGGAAAGTTGAAAATACCGGAAAAACATCATACGATTGCAGATTGATTTTTACTAAAAAACAGGAGGCGAACTGGGTGGCGGGACTTACTGTGGATACAACAACTGTTACCGATTCCACTGACATTACAATCAACGGCGATTCGGTAAAAAATATAACATTGGTAGTAACACCAGGCTCTACGGCAGGATTGGGTGAATACCAGATTAAAATGAAATGTCTCAGCGATACAAGTATAAAATATCAGATGCTTAAGTTTTATTTGATATCGGATGTTACTGACCTTATTATTAACAATGCAGGTGACTGGGGAGACGGAAGTACTACTTCTGCTGCGGATTTTGAAAGCAACTATGTAAAAGGCTTGACTCTTGCAGGAAATACAACTTTTGCAAAAACATCATCACAGATTTTTATGCTTGCCAACAGAAGTAATGCATTGACAAATGTTAAATATCTTTATTTTAATGTCGGTTGGTCATTCATGTCTTTTACCGATGAAAATGTTCCTGTGTTCAAATCTTTTCTTGACAACGGAGGATGTTTATTTGTGTCAGGTCAGGATATCGGTTGGGAAGTTAATGACCCTAATGGAATGGGAACAAATATTACCAAAACATTTTATTCGAATTACCTGAATACAACATGGAACAGCGACGGGGCTCCTGCAAATAATCTTTTAACTGCTGTTAGCGGTGATGTTATTTTCGGTTCTGTGAGCAATTCATCCATTATTGATATTTACGGCGGCTATATGTATCCTGATGAATTCACTCCTAAAGGAATCGGACTTGCTGCATTTACTTACAACAATAATGCGGCAAAAACCGCATGCGTAAGATCAAACAATGGAACATACAAAGTTGTATATCTTGGCGTGAGCCTTGAAATGATTGCCGACAGCAATGTTAGAAAACAAATTATAAAATTGTCGCACGACTGGTTTCATGGATTAATAAGCGTTGCTGAACATAAAAAATCAACGACAGTCCAAGGCATAGGGCAGAATTATCCCAATCCATGTGATGAAAATACTGTGTTTCCTCTGTACAACTTAATAGACAACGTAACACTTCAGATAAACGATCTGACAGGAAGAGTGATTTATGAAAAGCAGGTTTCAAAAGGAACTTCAACGGTAGAAATTTACACATCGAAAATTGCTGAAGGAGTTTATATGTACAGGATTTTTGATGCTCAAAGGAATTATAACGCAGGATTAATGCAGGTTGTTCATTAATACAGAAAGTTTTTGTATTTGTTTTTCAGATAAGCCCTGAAGTTTAAGTCGTGCTGCTTTGCAAAGAAAAAATATTTTTGCCGATTTATTAACCATGTCAACAATGTCAAATGCAGCGGAAACAGTTTTTCCCACTGCGAAACAACCATGTTTTTCCCAAACAGCCAGCTTGTGCTTTTGCAATGACTTTACAGTAGCTTCAGCAATGTCATAACTGCCTGGTAAAAGAAAAGGAATAAACCCCACACCTTCATTAACAAACATCGTATTTTCAGGATGAATGGATTTTATGAGTTTGTTGAGATTTTTCTCATCAGCATATTTTTTTATGTGAGTAAGAGCAATCAATTCGGTGGGGTGAGTGTGGGCTATTGCTCTTATTTCATGGAGCTTATTTTTTAATAATTCCTGATGAATTAAAAGATGAACTATTAATTCGGAGGTAGGAAGGATTTTATTTTTAGTGTTGGACAAAATATAATAACCGTCACCCTTATCCGAAATTTTAATTGTAAGAATGCTTTCATCGGGATTTTTTCCAATATCACGCATTCTGCTTCCGGTGGCAGTTACAAGAAATACTTTGCCCGAAAGATTTGTTAATTTATTATTAAGTTTATAAAAAGTTTTTTTTGTTTTTAAATTCTTTTCTTCATTGTCATGAATATATTTTTCTATGCGAATAGAAATATTTCCTGCATTTCTTTCAGCCCATCCCTTTTGCCACAATAATTTCCCGGTTTCGGTAATTTCTTTTATTGCTCTTTTTATTTCAATATTTCGTTCAGCCATTTTTTATCAGTTTTACCTTATTCCTCTGCCAAGCGCCAGATTTATTGCTGATTTTTTTGCTTCGGCAAAAAATGCAACATCAAAAAAGTTCAATATAAGTTTTTGGCGTACATTCTGGTCGACTTTGTTCAGTGCTTCCTGAATTTTATTGTTATCTTTATAAAGAATTTTGCATATCTCAAAAATGTATATAAGAATTCTGTCTTGTGGATTTACAGGTGCATTGCCGTTATCAGTAACATCAAAAACATGTCTGAAAAAATTCAGATATTCAATTATTTCATCTGCTGAAGCAATGTTTGATTTAATTATGTTTTCAAAATCCGCAACAGTATTTTGCATTGCAGAACCTAAAACGGTATCGCTTCTCAATATGTTTTCATAATTCCACAGAATATATGCCTGTGTTATGTATGCGCATTTCTCCGATTTGGGGTTTTCGGCATTTTTAAGAGCGAAGTTCATGATTTCACTTTTGCTTTCACCTTCAACGAAAAGCTCTTCAAATAATTCTCTCGGTAATTGTACGAACCAATATAAAAAAATTACTTTATTGAAGTTGCCTTTGCTTTTCTGTATTTTGGAAATATTACCGGAAAGACAATTGATGAATCTGAAATGAATATAATCTTCTTTTTTAAACAGAATTAGTCTGAACAGTTTCCCTAAAAATCCGTTTGTGAAAAATGTTTTTAGTCTGCTGTGCCTGAAAATTCCTTTATTTTCCATAAGAAAATCAATTAAGAATTTTCAAATATAAGTAAAAGCTTTATAATATTAAATTATAAAAAAAAATTAAATAAATGAAAAAAAGCTTATTTTTGGCGTGATTTTGGAAGAATAATATTAATAAAATAAAAAAATACGTAAATGAAAAAGATTTTTTTGTATTTGGTTATTGCGGTATTTCTGATTGGCCAGTCGTATGCGCAAAAGAAAAAATTTGTAACCACTTCATCCGGACTCCAATATTCAATAATAAAGAAAGGAAAAGGAATTCAGCCGAAGAAAGGTGATTTGGTAAAAATACATTATGTCGGAAAACTCGCAAACGACACTGTTTTTGACAGCTCATACAGCAGAGGTGAACCGTTATCATATAAGCTTGGTGTCGGACAAACAATTAAAGGATGGGAAGAAGCCATTGCACTTCTTCATGAAGGTGACAGCGCAATTCTGATAATACCTCCAAAAATTGGTTACGATACAGTAGCTGCAGGTAAAATTCCACCTAATTCCACATTGAAGTTCATAATTAAAGTTGTGAAAGTGATTCCGAAAATTATTCCTTTTGAAACTAAAGGCAAGGATACAATTACGTTACCGAGTGGAACAAAATATATCACATCAGTTGTGGGAACAGGACAGAAAGCTGATACGGGATTAGTTGCAACAATACAATATACGGGGTTTTTAAACGATACTACAATATTCGATTCATCGGTTGAAAGACAAGAACCGGTAAAATTTACACTCGGTTCAAATCAGGTTAATCCTATTTTTGAAGAAGCAGTGAGACAACTTAGCGTTGGCTCAAAAACACGATTTATCATTTCTTCACAAAAATTATTTGCCAACAATCCTAATATGAGCGCACAAAAGAATACGGATTTGTTTTTTGATATTGAATTGTTGAAACTTGAAAAAAAGCCGACTCTTGTTCCTTTCGATACCAAAGGAAAAGATACCATTAAAACTGCAAGTGGACTGAAATATATAATAGTTGAAAACGGAAAAGGTAAAAAACCCGTAAATGGCAACAAAGTCACAGTTCATTACAGCGGTTACTTTACCGATGGCAAGAAATTTGATTCATCGGTGGAAAGAAATCTGCCTTTCAGTTTTGTGCTGGGGAAAGGCGGCGTAATAAAAGGATGGGATGAAGGAATAACTTTATTAAATATTGGAACTAAAGCAAGATTTATTATTCCTCCCGATTTGGGTTATGGCGACAAACAGGTCGGTCCTATTCCTGCGGGTTCTACTCTGGTTTTTGATATTGAACTTATTGATGCAAAATAAAAATAATTTTGAAGCTTTAAACCTAACAGGTTTCTGAAACCGGTTAGGTTTTTTTTATCATCTTATTATTTCAATTTTTTTTATCAGAGAATTATCGTTGATGAAAAGCCGACAGAAGTAAAAACCTTCGGGAATATTTTTCAGGTCGATTTTGTATTTGCTTTGACAACATGGGAATTCAGAATAAGAAATAATTTTACGTCCCGAGATATCATACAATTCAAATTTATCGAAATGCTGATTCTGATTGACAGTTAATTCAACAAAGTCAACTGCCGGATTTGGGGTTAAAATTATTTCGGTATTTTGTTTTTCGATAATATTGTTAACAAGTTTTATTGTGTCATTTGCAGAAAGTATCCATCTTTCGGGGTCGTAAAATACAGAGTCGGCATCAAAGCCGATATTTACGGTAAATTCCTGTCCTGAAGAAACATTATTAAAAACCACAATCGTATCTTTAATATTATTTTTAAACTTGACAGGCACTGGCATTTCAAAAAAACTTACGGAAGGATGAGATTGTGTTTGTGAAATTTTAACTTTTACGTTATTTCCGATTTCTTTAGTGCATAATATATTATATGAAGGATATCCTTCGTTATAAAGCCAGTCATCAAAGAAAAATGTCAGATTTTTTCCGCACGAAGTTTGAATATGATTTATAAAATTGGCAGTCGTTGAAAATTTGTATGAAAGTGCAGTATCATTAATGTAATTCCGCAGTCCTGCAAAAAAGCACGAATCCCCTACCGTCCATCTCAGCATATGAAGTAATAATGATGCCTTATGATATGACAATCTTGTATCAAATATTCTGCTTACAGAAGTTGTATCTACAACATAAACCGCACCATCCGGTTGAGTTGTAACTGCCTGAATTCTGCTTTTCTTCCACTCCATCCAGTAATAACTGCTGAATCTCTCATAAGTTAATCCCGTAATATAGGAAGCAAATCCTTCGTTAAGCCATATGTCATGCCAGCTTCCGCAGGTCACTTTGTCGCCGAACCACTGATGCGAAAGTTCGTGAATCATTATTTCATAAGAAAAACCATCAATAAATGTCATCGTTTGATGTTCCATCCCGCCTCCTGCACCGAATTGTGCATGCCCGTATCTTTCCTGAATAAAAGGGTACATGCCGAATAAGCTGTCGTAAAAATTAAATGCCGGCAATATATCTTTGGTGGAATTGCTTGCCGCTAAAGAATCTTCCGGATAAACATAATTCAGAATTTGTATTGAATCCGTTCCTTCTTTCACGTAATTCGAATAAACAGCATAGTTTGTTACAGCAACACCTATAAGATAAGCAGCAACCGGATAGCGATGCCTCCAGTGATAAATTTTATTCGATCCCTGAATTGTCGTTTCGATGAGCATTCCTATTGAAGCCGCTTTATATATTCCGGGGCTTGTAATAAAAATATCAATTGAATCAATCTTATCGGTTAGACCTTGTTTACACGGCCACCAGTCTTTTGCACCATAGGGTTCGGAAAGTGTCCATATTACGGGAGTTCCGTTATGGGTGCTTTTAACAAACGAACCGAATCCCGAAGAATCAGGATTGCCATGATAAAAAACACTTATCGAATCGAAAGAATTTAAAATTAATGTTGTTGCCAGATCAATTACCAGTTCATCGCTTGAGGTTAAATTGAAATTTATTTTTCCTCCATGAAAAATAATGGAATCAACAATCATGTTTTGCGACAAATCAAAACTAATATGACTGACATTTGATTTTGTGGTTTTAAAATAAGATGTTACAGTTCCGGCAATAAAGCTTGTATCCGGATCTATTATGAATTCGAGCCGGTGATATTTCAAATCATAATTATCGCCTGCATTTGAACGGTTTTGTTTTAATTTATTGAGAAAGGATTTTTTTTGGTTTTCGGCAATTTTATTGTAAACATTAATATCCGGCGGACTTATTTGCCCATTCAAACAAGAACATGTTAGCAAACAAAAAAACAAAAAAATATTTCGCATTTTTTATTTTTGAATTACGTCCTGATTTTGTAAATAGTAAAAATACTATTGTTCTCTTCACAAATTCACCACTTCACAAATTCACAATTTATTTTATCTTCCAATCCATTTCAGTATCCCAGTTTGCTTTTGTATCAAATGCGCCATACATTAATACTTTATCGGGTTGCAATTTTTTTAAATAATTTCCGGTACTCCACTTCGAATTATTATTGCTGTCATACATAAGTCTGAAATCATATTTTCTCGGCGGTAAAAAATCATAAGTAGTTTTTCCGGATGTGCTGATAATATCTTCTCTTATCACGTTACCTTTTTCGTCAATCAATTGCAATATATATTGAAATCCGCTTTCCGGTACGGTTATATTTAAAATTATTTTCGCATAATCTTTCAGTGATTTTGTTTTGAAGTCGGACTTTATCGTGTCGTTCTTAAAATCAAGAATATCTTTAAATGTATTAGGAGGAATAAAAAGTTTATATGATTGGTTTTCCTTCCATTGATATGATATTTCGAACTTTCGCTTTAAGGTGTCGGAGAATGAAAATTTCGGAATCACGGCCGAATCTTTTCCTTCAGTCAATGTTATTTTTGAAAAATCAAATTCTGCTATTGGTTGCGAAAAGTTGATTTTAACAGGTTTATTTAAATCAAGCATTTTTGATGATAAATTACTTTCATGTCCGAACGCTGCAGCAGGAACGCTCCCCTTTCCTGTTCTCGATTTCTGGGTTTTGGAAGGCATAACAAAATCAACCGTATCGAGAATGATATTATTGTCGCTTACTTCTATTGTCAATGAATCGGTGGTTAGATTTTTGAACCAATAAAAAAGCGTATCTCGAGATTTATTTATTTCACAATAATTAAAATTAATATCGGTCTGAGGTTTTAATAATTTGAGTTTTATGTTTCCTGCAGGTTTGTAAAAAACGAACATTATTTTTCCATAACTCGGTGTCGATGATTTTACTATGTGCTGAAATCCCGTTTCTTCTTTGAAAAAAATCAGATTGTATGAAGGTTTAATTGTAGTTTTATTCGTATCGTTCACAAACGGAGAAACCAAAGTATCGAGAAAGCCGATTTTCTCTTCTGGCAAATCATACAAATAATTATTGTTAATATCTTTCAATGCGAAAATTTTATATCTGCCCTGTTTTATGTTGTTAAACAGAAATATGCCTTTATCATCTGTTTTAGCGACATATTGAGGTATTTTTTTATATGGAAGCGAATCTTCATTTTGGTTATAAAGAAGTACAGTAACATCTTTTTCCGTTGTTAAACTGAAAGCATCTATGATCTGTCCTCTGATAATCATCGAATCAATTGAGTTTCCGGTTGAAAAAATGTAATTAAAATTCATGAGAATATTGTTTTCGGTAATATCGGAAATTGATTTGCCGAAAGAAATATTGTAAGTCGTATTTTTCTCAAGCGAATCGTTGAATTTTACTAGAACCGATTTCCCTTTTTCCTTAACATCGGGAGCATTCGCAAGCGGTGGGGAGATTATAATTTGTGTAGTTACGTCTTTTAGCCGGATAAATTCATCAAACTCAATTTTTATTTTTTTTGCACTGAAGTTTGTTGATTTGTTTGCAGGAATATATTTTTTTGCCGAAGGCGGATTGATGTCTTTCTTCCCTCCTTTTGGCGCTTCAATAATGGCACAACTGCTGAGTAAAAGAATGAATAAAAAAATAAAGACATACAGCTGGCGCGGATTTATAATCCGTGCCTTTTTCATCACACTCGGATTGCAAATCCCAGCGAGCCTGGCGACACCTGGGTACAAGGTTACACTATGTGTTCCTTTGTGGTGCTTTGAGTCCTTGTGTCTTAGTGGCATATTTTTATTAAAAAAATAAATTTTGTTGTCGCTTTTCTTTTAATATTAATTATTCTACACTCAAATTAGTTTACTCAAACAGTTTTTTGTATTTTCAAAAATACGTTTTTCAAGCTCTGCAACATCTGTTTTTGAAAATTTATCACCCGTTATATTTTCATAAAGTTCAATATATCTTTCGGAAACTGAATTCACAAAATCGGGTGTCATTTCAGGAACCCTCTCCCCTTCCCTGCCCTGAAATCCTCTTTCCATCAGCCACTCCCTTACAAATTCTTTTGATAATTGTTTTTGGGGTTCTCCGTTTTTCTGACGTTCTTCATATCCGCCTTTATAGAAATAACGTGAAGAGTCGGGAGTATGTATTTCATCAATCAAAAATATTTTTCCGTCTTTCTTTCCAAATTCATATTTTGTGTCAACCAGAATCAAATTCATTCTGTTCGCAATCTCCTGTCCTCTCTGAAAAATAGCATGAGTGTATTTTTCCAGTTTTTCATAATCATCTTTCGAAACCAAACCCGATTTGATTATTTCATCTTTTGAAATATCTTCATCATGTCCGACAGATGCTTTTGTAGTTGGTGTGATTATAGGTTTTGAAAAACAGTCATTTTCTTTCATCCCATCGGGCATTGGTTCTCCACAAAGCGTTCTCTTTCCCGCTTTATATTCCCTCCATGCATGCCCCGATAAATATCCTCGTATTACCATTTCAACTTTAAACGGCTCACATATATGTCCCACGGTTACCATCGGGTCGGGAGTTGCAACAATCCAGTTGGGGACAATATCTTCGGTTGCTTTCATGAATTTTGCGGCAATCTGATTTAAAACCTGCCCTTTGTAAGGTATGCCTTCGGGCAAAACCACATCAAATGCCGAAATCCGGTCGCTTACTATCATTACCAGAAATTTGCCATCGATGTTATAAACATCTCTTACTTTTCCTTTGTATAAACTTTTTTGTTTATCAAATTTAAAATTTGTTTCTGCAATTGCATTTGTCATATTTTGTTTTTTTTACAAAAATAATGTTTACTGCTGAATAAACTATTTGATTGAAAAAATATTTTATTTCAGCCGTAGTTAATTGGAAATAAAAAATGTATATTTGTATATAGCGAAATTTGATGCAAATTTGAAAATATGAATAAATACATTTTGATACTATTTTCTGCCATTGCATTTCCTTTTTATAATGTATATGGTACGCATAATAGGTGCGGTCAGATAACATATAAACATATAACAGGTTTAACATACGAAGTAACGGTAAAAACATATACACACTCACCAAGTCCCGCTGACAGACCGGAGTTAATTATTAAATGGGGTGATAATTTTCAGGATACTATTCAACGAATACAAATAACATATATCAATTACAATACTAATGAAAATATTTATATGGGAACTCATACATATAATTCTCCAACTGTGTACATGATATCTGTTGAAGACCCCAATAGAAATGCAGGGATCGTTAATATTCCCAATTCTCTGAACACAACATTTTATATCGAATCTATGATTAATGTTTTTGACCCTGATTATAATTGTGTTGTAAATTCGGTTGATTTTTTTTTAACACCTCCCATTATAAAACGGCAAAATGACAGTAAATTTAAATTTAACTTAACTGCATATGATCCGGATAATGATAGTATTTCCTATGAATTAGTTTCTTGTAAAGGAGAAGGAGGATTATATATTCCTGGTTATTATATGCCCCCTAACGTTAGCATAAATCCATACAATGGAGAATTTCGGTGGGAAGATTCTACTTCAGCACAGGGAGAATACTGTTTCGCTGCTAAAATTAATAAATGGAGGAATGGAAGGAATGTTAGTTATGTATTAAAAGATTTTATGATTACGGTAGTTTCCCTACCTACTATTTTATGTTCATATACTGGTATTGATTCATTGTTAACCGACGCATATGGAAATTATTATATAACTATAAACCCAAACGATACATTAAATCTTAAGATAACCTTTACGGATGCTAATTCTTTGCATCAAACAGCAATTCATTCTTTCGGTGAAATTTATTTATTAAATTATCCGGCAATTTATTTTTCTGATAGCAGTATGAATATTTCAAACGGGTATTTGCAGTGGATTCCCAAAACCGAAAATGGAAGAAAACGTCCATATCTTTTGACTTTCCGGGGATACTCGTTAGATTATCAAACCGTGAATGATATTAGTTTATTTATTTATGTGATTGGTAATAATGATACTGTATGCCCCGCAATTCCTATAAATTATTCAATAAATGATAGAAATAAATTTTCAAATAGTATTAATGTCTTTCCTAACCCTGCAAAAAATAGTATCACAATAGAAAATAAGGGTAATGATCATCAATTCTATGTTATTTCAATAAAAAGCATTTTGGGAAATGAAATGCTTATAGAAAACATAGATTTCAATACAACAAACACTTCAATAGATATAAGCAAAATTAATAACGGAATTTATTTCCTGACTCTGCGAAACGATAAAAAACAAATAGTAAAGAAGATTTTGATACAGCGATAAGGGAAAATGATTGCAATTAAAATGATAACAAAAAACCACATGCTTTTTTCTTGTCGTAATATAATTGCTTCTATTGTTACAGTGATGATTATAACACCGGTCTCCTGCAAAAAAGACGAAAATGCAAAACGTTCAGATGGTGCAATAATAATTAAAGTAAAAAGAAAAGGAAGTATCCAGAATCCTGCCTGGTCGCCCGATAATAACACAATTGTACTGACAAACTTTTTAAACGGTTACAATACCGACCCAGCTGACATTTTATTATATGATATTGAAACGGGAACAATAAAAAGAATAATTTCAAATAAAACGGCAAATGTTAATCTTCCCGGTTCGTGCTGGAATGCAGTAACGCATAAAATTGTTTTTTCATCAAGCCGCGAACCGCACGATGAAATTTATATTATTGATGAAAACGGCACTCCCGGCACTGAGAAAAAAATCACCGAGCGCACTGACAAGGTTGCTTATGAACCTTCCTTCTCCCCAAACGGACAATGGATAGCTTTTGAATCGCACAAGTTAGATAAAGAAGACGAAGGTGTGATAACAAAATATAAAGTTGACGGTACTTCCACTTATATTGAACTTACTGAAGCCGCTGACGACTGCCGCCAACCCAACTGGTCGCCTGCAGGAAATTTAATCCTTTATCAGAAATTCACAAACAACCAGTGGGATATTTGGGTAATGGATACATTGGGAAATAATAAAACAAAAATCACTTCAGGAAGCGGCGATAAGACAGATGCATCATTTTCTCCCGACGGACAACATATCGTGTATAGCTCGAATGAAGGAGGAGAAAAATTTGCAAACATTTATATTATTCCTGTTTCGGGCGGAACTTCAACAAGAGTTACAAATAATGATTCTTATGACGGAGCGCCTTCATGGTCGCCCGACGGAAAGAAAATAATATTTGAAACATCGGGTGCAGACCCTGAAAAACCGACGCTCTTCAGTCCGGCTGCCCCCAAAGGAACGGAAATCGGAATTATTAATTCACCTATTTAATAAATGCAGAAGATTATTAAATTCATATTAACTCTTTTAATTACTCTTTTCATGAGTTTTAATTTTTCTTTTTCACAGGAAATAAACTCAGGCAAACAAAAGTTTGACAAATGTTTTACTGCCGGTCTGTCTTCGGTTGTTTCTTCTCCATACTTCCTGAATGTTATGCCAAATGTGGGTTATCAGTTGTGCAATAAAAACTCAAATCTTGGTTTTGTTTTTAATTCCGAATTTTTGATCAGATTTCGTTTGAATAATTATATGGCGTTATTTCTGAATGCAGGCGCTTTCAAAAATCTGAACCGTGAAGGTAAGTTTCCTGTAAATGCAGGATTTAATATTGGTGCAGGTATAAATAAATTGTATTATGCGCAATTTCTGACTTCAGCATTTGTTTCAATTCCTGTTGCAAGGAAATTAAAATTCAAATGCCAGCCCACGTTTGTAATACCCGATATTGAAACTTCTTTTATCAGCTTCAGCTTGGTTTATTGCTTTTCCCATTCTAAGAAATAGAAGAGCCTTTTTTTGTATGTTTTCTTCTTGATGCCACACTACTTACAGTACGGTGTTTGTAGTCGTCTGATAAAACCGAAATATTTCCATCAACTTCGAGAATGGCAAGGTTAACATCATTTATGTGCATAACGCCGTGTTCACGCACTACTTCAAGCAATTCATTCACCGAAATTTTTTCTTTTCTTAAATTTTTATCCTGAACCTTTCCGTTTAAAACAAGTATTAATGGCTCCCCTTCTATTAAATCAGCAAGGAATTTTGAGCGAAATAACAAATACTTGAATAAGTAGTTGAGTAAAAACAATGTTGTTGCTGCTACCAGCCCGCCCTGCAATGTCGTATCTGGACCGACCATTGCCGTTTGAACAGCATTGCTTATAAGTAAAATAAAAATAAGGTCAACAACGGAAAGTTGCGCTAATTCCTTTTTTCCGAATATTCTTATTGCAATTGTAATAAACAAATACACCGCAGCAGAGCTGATGACAATGTTTAAATAAGTGTTATCGAACATGGATTTATTGATTTAAGGTTTATAAATAAAATTTGCCACAGATTATTCGCAAAATTAGTTTTTTTTAAGGAGCTCATGAAATCGCTTCGCTTTGTTCACAGATTATGAATTCTGTGCTTTTCAAAATTATAAAAATATAATTAAAATTTTACAAATAAACTTTTAACTTTTTAATTATCTTTGTTGAAATTATAAATTACAGTCAATTGACGGATATTATTCATTTATTGCCCGATTCTGTTGCCAATCAGATTGCAGCCGGTGAAGTGATTCAGCGTCCTTCTTCTGCAGTCAAGGAGTTGTTGGAAAATGCCATTGATGCCGGTGCCACCGAAATAAAAGTCATTATTAAAGATGCAGGAAAAACACTTATACAGGTAATTGACAATGGCTGTGGAATGTCAGGAACCGATGCAAGGATGTGCTTTGAACGCCATGCTACTTCAAAAATAAAAACCGCAGACGACATATTTGAAGTTCGCACAATGGGTTTCAGAGGCGAAGCGCTTCCTTCCATTGCTGCAATTTCGCAGGTTGAGCTTAAAACGAAAAGGATTGATGATGACATGGGAGCCTTTATTATCATTGAAGGCTCGGAAGTCGTAAAGCAGGAAAACTGCAGTTGCAATAACGGAACTTCAATATCAATAAAAAATCTTTTTTACAATACGCCTGCCAGAAGAAAATTCCTGAAGAACGATGCAATAGAAATATCGCATATAATTGAGGAATTCCAAAGAGTTGCTTTAATAAATCATGATATTGCTTTTACATTACATTCCAACAACAAAGAGATTTTTCACCTCGAAAGAAATAACTTAAAGCAAAGAATTATTTCCATCTTCGGCTCAGGTTTCAACAACAAAATATTGCCTCTTGAAGAAGAAACGACGATCGCAAAATTTTATGGTTTTATAGGAAAACCCGAATTTGCAAAAGCCAAAAGAGGAGAGCAATATTTTTTTGTTAACAACAGGTTTGTAAAACATCCTTATCTGCATCATGCCGTTCAGAAGTCATTTCATGACCTTATTCAGGCAGATAAATTTCCTTCGTATTTCATAAACATTGTTGTAAATCCGAAAACCGTTGATGTAAACATCCATCCTACAAAAACCGAAGTAAAATTTGAAGATGAAAAAATAATGTATTCATTGTTGTTGTCGGCAATCAGACAGGTGATAGGAAAATTTCATCTTGCACCCATGCTGGATTTTCAGGCAGAAAATATTTCAGCAATACCATACATTCCGGGTAATACACCCATTGTTAATCCCGGAATAAACATAAACCCCGGTTACAATCCTTTTGTTACTGAAAAGAAAGCCGGCAAAAAGAATGAAGAATTTGCTTCAAGCAAATCATTTCATCAGTCAAAACAAAATCTTAAAAACTGGGATAGGTTGTATCAGGGAGCTGCTGAAACAAAAGAAAGAACAGAAACTGCACAGCAATCAATGAGTCCGGAAAAAAATATTAATATTCCTGAAGTTACCGATAAAAATATTTTTCAGCTTCACAATAAATATATTCTGGCTCATGTAGCATCGGGGCTTATGGTTGTTGACCAGCAGGCAGCTCACGAAAGAATACTTTATGAAAAATTCCTGAATTCTTTTAAAAATCATACTGCAAACTCACAGCAATTGCTTTTTCCGAAAACAATAGAATTGTCACCTGCTGATTTTGAAATTGTATCAGAAATAAAAAAAGACTTGCGGGAAATAGGTTTTGAAATAGGCGATTTCGGAAAGAATTCATTGATAGTTCACGGTGTTCCGGTTGAAGTTGTAAACGACGACATTGAAAAACTCTTTGAAGAAATAATCGGACAATATAAAATCAATTCATCTGTTTATAATGCAAAACACGAAAACCTTGCCGCGTCACTTGCGAAAAAAGTTTCGGTAAAATATGGAAAAGCACTATCGCAGGAAGAAATGCTGGGATTGATAGAAGGGTTGTTTTCATGCGGAATGCCGGGTTTTTCACCTTCAGGGAAAATAACTGCAACAATTATTAATATTGAAGAAATAGATGATAAGTTTTCAACAAAATAAATTTATTAATAAGTTAAAAAATGCTTCAAATCAGGACTAAAGTCCAAAAGTGTATTTATATTTGTAACCCCGACCTTAAGGTCGGGGTTATTAAACTAAGCGCAAAAGGGCTTTAGCCCTGACATGATGTTTTTTTAACAGCAAAATAAATGTAACTGATTGATATTTAAAATATGTTTGTTGTTTGTGGTTAAAAAAAACATTTTTCGATTATAAAAAGCATAACCACAAACTACAAACGACGAACCACAAACAAAACAAACAGAAATAAATTCTTAATTTAATTTTAAATGGAATACTATAGTCCGCAACGATTTAAAATACTTCCGCCGGTTGTAAAGAACTTACTTATAATAAACGGTATTTTCTTTTTGGCTACCATAAGTTTGGAAAAGTTAAACATTGACCTGGTTGACCTGCTTGGACTGCATTATTTTGCTTCCGAGAAATTCCATCCGTATCAGCTTATAACGTATATGTTCATGCATGGCAGCTTTATGCATATTTTTTACAATATGTTTGCCGTATGGATGTTCGGTAGTGCAATTGAAAACGTCTGGGGAACGAGGCGTTTTCTCACATTTTACATCATAACCGGACTTGGTGCTGCTCTTACACATTACGTTGTTGTTTATTTTGAAATGCAGCCGACATTAATTGCAATAAACAGTTTTCTGGATAACCCGACAAATGAAGGTTTAAAAAGCTTTATGAGTTCACCAAGTTTCCATATATCTTCAGGAAACATTGCGGGATTGACAAATGAATTTATAGCAAAATACAATTTGCTGATGGCTGAAGGCAATAAAACTGAAGCATTACAGTCAGCCGTTAACTTTATTTCCGAATACAAAACAGAATTCGTGAATGCACCTGTTGTTGTGGGCGCTTCGGGCGCTTTGTTCGGATTGCTGCTTGCATTCGGAATGATGTTCCCGAATTCCCTTATTTTCATTTATTTCTTACTTCCAATAAAAGCGAAATATTTTGTGATTATATACGGAGCAATAGAATTATTTTCGGGATTCTCGAAAATATCGGGCGATAATGTAGCTCACTTTGCACATCTGGGTGGAATGTTGTTCGGATATTTGCTTATAATATACTGGAAAAAAAGAAGCAGGTATGATTCATAAACTGTTGTTGATTAATGGTTAAAAACTCTATTGCAAGTGTATTGGAAATTAATGTATGTTTGTTTAAAATTTTTAAGAATGAAAATTAATTTAAAAATAATTTTGTTTTTTATCTCTTTTGCTTTTATTCAACAACTGTATTCGCAGGATACGATATTGCTTTTAAACGGAAAGCAAATTTATTGCAAAGGAGCGTATTCAAATGAAACAAGAGTGGTATATCATAAACTGAGTAAGAATGAAAAAATAAAAGATATTAATAAAGAAAAAGTATATTCTATCACTGATTCTCTCGGAAAGCGAACGATAATTTACGATAAAGACACAATGAACGGGTTTTATTTAACGAAAGAGCAAATGTTATTATTTATAAGAGGTGAACAATATGCAGCAAAGAAATTCCATACCTTTTTCCCTTTTCTCGCTTCTTTATGCATAGGGGGACTTAGCGCATACTCTATTCCTGACCCTTATGGCGTTGCTGTTGTTGCTTTGGTTCCGTTTGCTTATGGGTCAATAAACGCCAAATCATATAAATCAAACCCGAATGCGGAATTGGTAAACAATCAGTATTTCATTCAGGGATATCAGACCAAAGTAAGGTTGAAAAAAACAAAAAGTTCATTAATAGGCGGTGTATTCGGATATATAGCTATTGCTGTACTTATTAGCACTACAAAATAAAATTTCCTGCATCCGGTCCCGCATTAAATATAAGATCGATAATACTTAAATTCGGGATAAAATTATACTTCTCTTCAAAAACCTGCCTGTAGTTTTTATCTGAAATATTTTTTAAAGAAAAAAAAGTTTTATCCTTCGTATTAAAATAATTCCTGTAGTCAGCGGTTTCGTTTGCGTATTTTTTTTTAAATAACCCGGTATATTTTATTTTAACTTCTGTTTCCAGTACTTCCAAAAGCCAATTCATGAGGGAATTATTGAAATCGAGCAGAAAATCTTGTTTTAAATCATAAATGGAAATTAATTTGTCATTGTAGTATTCATAAAAAGGAGAATTGTTGTATGCGGATTCTATTGTTTTTAAATGAATTTTACTCCAGTTTGTATCATGTGAGATTTTTATGTCTTTTGTCTGCGAATTGTTTTTTCTTTCCTTCAATGGAATACTCAGAAGTTGTATTCCGTTTGCCGTGTAAATATAACAGCGGTTGCGTATTGTCTGCTTCGGAAAAGTTTCGTGTTTTTCAATCAGAATGCTTTTGTATTTTGACATAACCCGAAAATACTGAATCGGCGGAAGGAATGCAGTTGGAAAAACCGCCTTAGCATTATCTTCTGATGGAGCCATTTTTATTGAATACTTTTTATTCAGTTATATAGTAATTAATAACTTTATTTTTTTTTACTTTGTAAAATTAACAATTTTTGGATGAGTGTTCATTTGTTTTTTTTATATGGATCCGGGAATAACAGAAAATCAATTGATATATCGGTTAAATAAATGAATGCTTATTGTTTTTTTACAGATATAAACATAATGTTTTATGCTAAGTTCTAATGAATATACTTTGAAGGAAGCAATTGAAAAAATGCTCAGGGAATTTAAGATAAAGCATAAAATTAATGAAATACGACTTCGGGAATCGTGGGAAAGGATTATGGGAAAGTCTGTTTCGACCCGTACTATTGATTTAAGACTCAGCAATAAAATACTTTATATCAAACTTGAATCAGCCGCATTGCGTAATGAATTGAGCATGTCGAAAGAAAAAATAATTAAACGTTTGAACGAAGAATTAGGCGAAAAGGCAATTGAAAGCGTGGTTTTAAAATAGTTGATGCAAATGACCATCAGGAGAATTTTCGATTTAACTGAAAGATATCTTCAGGAGTTCCCTGATAAAGCTGATGCATTGGCGGGCAAAGACGAGGGTAACTGGATTAAGTATTCCATCCGTCAGTATATTGAAATATCGAATAACATAAGCTACGGACTTTTAAAACTCGGAGTTCAGAAAGGCGATAAAATTGCTTCAATAACTTTCAATCGTCCCGAATGGAATTTTCTTGACATGGGAATTCAGCAAACCGGAGCAATTCACATTCCCATCTACCCTACTATCAGCGACAACGATTATCAATACATACTGAAGCATGCTGAAGTGAAATACATTTTTGTTGCGGGTGAAGA
>JAQUPB010000042.1 GCA_029004185.1 Bacteroidales bacterium
AACTGCAGTTTTAATTCAGCCTATGCTTTCGGGCATTGAATTGTTTGCTGGTGCGAAATTTGAAGAAAAGTTCGGGCATTTAATCCTCTGCGGACTTGGAGGAATTTTTGTTGAAGTATTGAAAGATGTTTCTTCCGGCATATCGCCACTTTCAAAAAATGAAGCATTGGAAATGATAAGGAAATTAAAATCATATAAAATTATTCAGGGTGCAAGGGGAAAAGAAGGAGTTGATGAAAATGTTTTTGCTGAAATAATAGTTCGACTGTCGACACTGGTAAAAGCCGCTCCGGAAATCACCGAAATGGACTTGAATCCTTTGCTTGGTACCGGCAAAAAAATTGTTGCCGTTGATGCAAGAATAAATGTGAAAAGAAATTAAAAATAAGCCACAGATTCACAGATTAAATTAATATTTTTTTTAATCTGTGAATCTGTGGCAACCTTTTTTATACACTATTAAAATTCTATCCTTTTCATTTAATTCAATTTTATTAATTTTGTGCGGTTTTAAATAATTATAAATAAGATGAAAGTTTTAAAGTTTGGTGGCACGTCAATAGGAACTCCGCAAAGAATGCGCGATGTGGCAGTATTGATACGGAAGGAATTACCTTGTGTCGTTGTATTATCGGCGGTTTCGGGAACTACTAACGCACTGGTTGATGTTTCAGATAGTTTGTTGAAAAATAAAAAAGAGAATTCAATAAAAATTCTTAATAACATTGAAACAAAGTATGTGAAGTTTATTTGCGAACTGTTTTCTACTGAAGCATGTAAGCGAAAGGGATTTGAATTAATAAAAAATATTTCCGTTAGAATAAAAAAGTTTTCGTCTGGTAAGTTTTCTGTTAAAGAAGAAAAGATAATTCTTGCTCAGGGCGAATTAATATCAACAGGATTGTTTTCTTTATATCTTAGTGAAATTGGAGTTTCTCATGTGTTATTGCCTGCCCTTGATTTTATGAAGATTAATAAAGATGAAGAACCTGATACGAAATTTATTGAAGCAAATCTGAACAAACAATTATCAGAGAATAATAAAGTTAATTTATTTCTCACTCAGGGATATATATGCAGAAATTCCAGTAATGAAATTGATAATCTGAAAAGGGGGGGCAGTGATTACTCCGCTTCATTAATTGGAGCTGCAATCAACTGCGAGGAAATTCAGATATGGACCGACATTGACGGTATTCACAATAATGATCCTCGTTTTGTTACAAATACTAAACCTATTGATGAACTTTCGTTCGATGAAGCGGCAGAGCTGGCATACTTCGGAGCAAAAATTTTACATCCTTCAAGTGTTTTGCCTGCAAAAGAAAAGAACGTACCTGTTCGGCTTTTAAATACTTTGAAACCTCAGGCGAAGGGAACATTGATTCATGAAAGAAAAATTAAAAGCAATGGCAGACATGTGAAAGCAGTTGCTGCAAAAGACGGAATTATTGCCGTAAAAATTATTTCAGGCAGAATGCTGCTTGCATATGGTTTTCTGAGAAGAGTTTTTGAAATATTCGAACTTTATAAGACTCCTATTGATATGATCACGACCTCTGAAGTTGCCGTATCACTCACTATTGACGATGATAGAAATTTAACAGGAATAATCAAAGAGCTTCAGAAACTTGGTAATGTCGAAGTCAACAAAAACCAAACAATCATATGTCTGGTTGGCGATTTTATTGCAGAAAAATCGGGAGCAGCATTGCGTATTTTCAACGCACTGAAAAATATTCCCCTGCGGATGATATCATATGGAGGTAGTGAAAATAATATCACATTACTTGTAGATACTAAGCTTAAAAGTGATGTATTGAATTCTTTAAATAAGATATTTTAGTTTCTTCTTCCTTATTTAATCTCATTTGTTAATATCGGTTAATAAAAAAAAGTGAATAAATATTTTGTGTTTATACAATTAATGTATAATTTTGCGGAATAAATGAATAAATATACTTACTTATGGAATCAAAAACTAAAAGATTAATTGCTATCAGAAAAATTCTGGAAACTGATAAAATAAATAACCAGGATGCTCTTCAGAAGAAGCTCAAAGAATTTGGATTTTATTACACTCAGGCAACACTTTCGAGGGATTTAAAATTCCTTAAAGTAGCTAAAATAGCTGATGTAATCGGGGAATATCGTCTTGTTTTGCCCGAATTTATTAATAAAACCGAAGGAGTAAGAGTGGAAAAAAATATTCCTCTTGATAAGATTACTTCTATGGAGTTTTCAGGAAACATTGTTGTTATCAGAACATTTCCGGGTTATGCAAATGGAGTTGCATCAACTCTCGACAGTTATAATTTTTATGAAATTGTCGGCAGTGTGGCCGGAGATGACACGTTAATGCTGGTTTTAAGAGAGGGATCAAGCAGGCTGGATTTTGTTAACCGGCTTATAACAAAAGAACCGAATTTAAAAGAAATAATACCAGTTGTAAAAAATTACTAGAAATGGAAAAATTTATTATTCAGGTTGCAACCGACAAGCACTTGCATTATGCCGAGATAATAAGCAGGTATATTGAAAATGCTTCGATGGTGAAAGGGGCGGGATTAGCAAAGCGAACTCCGGAATATATATCTGAAAAAATGAAACAGAATAATGCGGTGATTGCTACAACCAGAGAAGGACAATGGGCTGGTTTTTGCTACATAGAAACATTCAGCAATAATTTGTATATTGTAAATTCAGGTTTGATAGTGGTTTCGGAGTTTCGGAAAAGTGGTTTGGGAAAAATGATAAAAAAGAAAATTTTCGACCTTTCGGTTGAGAGATACCCTAATGCAAAAATATTCGGACTTGCAACCGGATTGGCTGTTATGAAAATTAATTCAGAATTGGGGTATAACCCCGTAACTTATTCGGAGTTGACAAAAGATTATCAGTTTTGGAAGGGCTGCGAAAGTTGCACGAATTACGATATTCTTGAAAGAAAGCAATGGGAAAATTGCCTTTGCACAGCAATGATTTTCGACCCTGCCGTGAAAATGAAAAATAAAAACGGCAGTAAGGAAAACAATTTTGTGAAAAATATAAAATTATATGAACGCTGGATGAGATTTAAAATATACGTGTTTCTTCAGAATAAAAGTGAACATGATGAGAGTATGAATGCTGGTATAAATAAAAAAGATAATAAATACGTAAAAAAATAATTAAATAGAAAAGGTAATCCCGCATTTAATGGCGGTCTAGACACATCAAATTGCGTTAAGTTTTTGCCTGAAATAAAAAAACTAAAAGTATATGCAATTACAATAACACCTGTGGACTTGATAAAACTTAAATAAGAAAAACTGAAGAGGGAATTGATATTTATATAAAATTAATGAATAAATAATATTTTAGAATTAAGAAAAAGAGAGGTGCGATATGTTTACTTTTAATCCGAAGACAAATACCCTGGAGATGACTCAGTACAGGCATTCATTACAGGAAGTCAAAGAACCGAATTTATACAGGGATATTTTTAATTACACTGAAATTCCGAAAACAATATTTAACCATCGCCATGTGCCTATGATGCCTGCCGACGAACTATGGCTCACCGATACAACATTCAGGGACGGTCAGCAGTCACGCTCACCATACACGGTTGAGCAAATTGCTAGAATATATGAATACCTGCACAGATTAAGCGGTCCGAAAGGTAAAATAAAACAGTGCGAATTTTTTTTGTATACCGATAAAGATAAAGATGCCGTTAGAAAGTGTCAGGAAAAAGGATTTGAGTTTCCTGAAATTACGAGCTGGATAAGGGCAACAAAAAATGATTTCTTGTTGGTGAAAGAAATGGGACTTGCCGAAAGCGGCATTTTAACAAGCTGTTCCGATTATCATATTTTTAAAAAATTAAATATGACAAGGCAACAGGCAATGGAGCATTATTTGTCAATTGTTAAAATGGCTCTGGAAATAGGAGTGAAACCACGTTGTCATTTTGAAGATATTACAAGAGCTGATTTTTATGGTTTTGTCATTCCATTCGCTGTTGAATTGAAGAAACTTATGGATGAATCGGGAATACCCATAAAAATAAGGGCATGCGACACTATGGGTTACGGAATTACATATCCCGGAACAGCTTTGCCAAGAAGTGTGCATGGTATAATATACGGATTGAGGCATTATGCTGAATTTCCAAGTGAACTGCTGGAATGGCACGGACATAATGATTTTTATAAATCTGTTGTCAATTCGGCAGTTGCATGGCTATATGGAGCATCGAGTATTAATTGCTCATTGTTCGGTATAGGTGAAAGAACCGGCAATACTCCTCTCGAAGCAATGATTATTGAATATGCTCAATTAAGGGGAACTCTTGACGGCATGGATACAACAGTTATTACCGAGATAGCTGATTATTACAAAAAAGAAATCGGTTATGATATTCCTTCACGTACACCATTTGTGGGACTGCATTTTAATGTAACGCAGGCAGGAATTCATGCCGATGGATTACTTAAAGATGAAGAAATTTATAACATTTTCGATACCGAAAGAATTTTAAATCGTCCTGTCGGAGTTTCAATAAATCAAACATCAGGATTGGCAGGAATAGCGCATTGGCTGAATTCTTATCTGAAACTTGAGGGTGAAAATAAAATCGATAAGAAACATGGAATTGTTATAAGAGTTAAAGAATGGGTAGATGCGCAATATGCACAGGGACGGGTTACTGCTGTCGGCGATGAAGAATTGATTATTTTAATCAGACAGATTGCACCCGAATTACTTTAGTTTCATTATTATTATTTATTGGTGATGAAAAATGTTAGTTTAAAAATACTTGAAAAGCATTTAACATCCGGTGAACTAATTGCAGGGAAAGAAATTTCAATCGGAATTGACCAGACCCTGACGCAGGATTCAACGGGAACGATGGTTTATTTGCAGCTTGAAGCAATGAAAATCCAAAGAGTGAAAACTCAGAAATCGGTTGCATATATTGACCATAACACGCTTCAAACCGGATTTGAAAATGCCGATGACCATAAATATATTCAAACCGTTGCTTCGAAACATGGAATTTATTTTTCAAAACCGGGAAACGGAATTTGTCATCAGGTGCATCTCGAAAGATTCGGAAAACCCGGATTTACTTTGCTCGGCTCAGATAGCCATACACCTACTTGCGGTGCATTGGGTATGCTTGCAATAGGAGCTGGAGGTCTGGATGTTGCTGTTGCCATGGCAGGCGGTTCATATAATCTAATTATGCCTGAAATAATTAATGTTAAATTAAATGGAAAATTAAAACCATGGGTTACTGCAAAAGACATCATTCTTGAACTATTGCGGATTCTGACTGTTAAAGGTGGTGTGGGAAAAATTATTGAATATTCGGGAAGCGGTGTTGAAACATTGTCGATTCCCGAAAGGGCAACAATAACAAATATGGGAGCTGAACTAGGTGCAACGACTTCTGTTTTTCCGAGTGATGAAATCACGCTAACTTTTTTGAAAAAGCAGAAAAGAGAAAATGACTGGAGCGAATTGAAAGCCGATATTGGAGCAAGTTATAGCAAAACTATTGAAATTAATCTTGATGACCTTGAACCGTTAGCTGCGAAACCTCATAGTCCCGATAATGTTGATAAAGTAAAAAATATCGGAAAAATAAAAGTCGACCAGGTAGCTATTGGGAGTTGTACCAATTCGTCCTTTACCGACATGATGAAAGTTGCAGCGATATTGAAAAATAAAACTATTGCGCCAAGTGTTAGTCTTGTTATTGCACCTGGTTCAAAGCAGGTATTGACAATGCTTGCAAAAAACGGAGCATTGGCAGATATGATTTCTTCGGGAGCAAGAATTCTTGAATCGGCTTGCGGTCCATGTATCGGAATGGGACAATCACCGGCTTCGGATGCGGTTTCATTGCGGACATTCAACAGGAATTTTGAAGGCAGAAGCGGAACAAAATCAGCGCAGGTATATCTTGTAAGTCCTGAGACTGCTGCCGTGAGTGCAATTACGGGTTGTCTGACCGACCCGCATGAATTCGGCGCTGAAATAAAAATTGAAATTCCTGATGAATTTGAAATTAACGATAATTTAATTATTTCGCCGGCCGAAGATGGTTTGAAAGTGGAAGTTGTGAGAGGCGAAAATATAAAACCGTTTCCGCTTAATAAAGAATTATCAAAAAATATTGAAGGGAAAATATTAATAAAGCTTGGCGATAATATTACAACTGACGATATAATGCCATCGAATGCCAAGTTACTGCCTTTTCGTTCAAATGTTCCGTATTTATCGGAGTTTTGCCTGACTCCTTGTGATGCGGATTTTCCGAAGAAAGCAAAAGAAAACGGCGGCGGTTTTATTATCGGCGGAATAAATTACGGACAAGGTTCAAGCCGGGAACATGCCGCACTTGTGCTTCTGCAGCTTGGGGTGAAAGGCGTTATTGCAAAATCGTTTGCGCGTATTCATTCCGATAATCTCGTGAATTCGGGAATTATTCCGATGGTTTTTGAAAACGCAGGTGATTATGATAAAATAAACCTAAACAATTCAATCGAAATTGAAAATATAATTGAACAGATAAAAAATAAAAATAAAATTTTAATAAAAAATAAAACAAAAAACCTTTTATTTACTGCTTTAATTAATTTATCGGAAAGGCAAAAGGAAATAATTATTGCAGGAGGTTTACTGAATAGTGTAAAGAATAAAAAATAACACTAATGTCCGATAAAAATAATATAATGAATGCTACGATGTCATGTTTTCAATGTGTTGATATAATATCGCCACCTACGGGGCTTCTTTTTCTAACTTGTTTTATTTCTACCATAATGTCGCCTCTGACGAGGCTCGAAAAAATACCGTAGGTATGGTATTATGGTAGAATGGTCAAATTGTAGTTTATTAAAGTGCCGTAGGCACGAAATTATAATGCAAACAAAATTTAACCGAACAATAATGAAAAAATAATTAAGAATTAAAAAATGTATAATATTACTTTGATACCCGGTGATGGAATAGGAGTGGAAGTAACTCAGTCCGCCCGGAAAGTTATTGATGCTTCAGGTATAAAAATAAACTGGGAAATTCAGGAGGCAGGAAGTAAAGTTATTGATAAATCCGGAACACCGCTTCCCCAATCTGTTATTGATTCAATAAGAAAGAATAAAATTGCACTGAAGGGACCCGTAACTACCCCTGTAGGCAAAGGTTTTAGGAGTGTTAATGTTGCTCTCAGGAAAGAACTTGAGTTATACGCAAGCGTTCGTCCTGTGAAAACACTGAAAGGTGTTTCATCAAGGTTTGACAATGTTGATATTGTTGTTGTGAGGGAAAACATTGAAGACCTTTATATGGGAATAGAACGCTACGTTGGAAACGATACTGCAGAAAGCATAAAGAGATTTACTAAAAAAGGTTGTGAAAGAATAATAAGGTTTGCTTTTGAATATGCGCGAAATAATAAAAGAAAGAAAGTTACTGCTGTTCACAAGGCCAATATCATGAAATTGACAGACGGTATGTTTCTTGATTTTGCAAGAAAAATTGCAGAAGAATACAAAGAAATAATTTTTGAAGAAATGATTGTTGATGTGATGTGCATGAATCTTGTTTTAAAACCCGAACAATACGACGTTCTTGTACTGCCGAATTTATACGGAGATATAGTTTCCGATTTGTGTGCCGGACTTATTGGGGGACTTGGTATTGCTGCAGGTGCTAATTTCGGTGAAAACGCAAGCATATTTGAGCCTGCTCACGGCAGTGCTCCCGATATTGCAGGTCAGAATAAAGCCAATCCGACAGCTGCAATTCTTTCGGGCGTTCTGATGTTAAAATATATCGGCGAAGCTGAAGCTGCAAATAAAATTGAAAATGCAGTGAAAAAAGTTTTAATGGGACAGAAAGTCAGAACAGCTGATTTGGGAGGTAATTCAACAACAACAGAATTTACAGATGAAATAATAAAATATTTATAATATGAAACTCTGGCAAAAAGAAAAAGGATTAAACAAAGCAATTGAAAAATTTACAATCGGAAAAGATTCTGAATTGGATTTGCTTATTGCTGAATATGATGTTATAGGTTCGCTTGCTCATATTAAAATGCTTGAAAGTGTTGGCTTGTTGAGTAAAAAAGATTTAGCTCTTTTAAACGGCGAACTCCTGAAAATACATTCCGAAATAAAAAACGGAAAATTTAAAATTGCAGATGGAGTTGAAGACATTCATTCGCAGATTGAAATTTTATTGACAAAAAAACTTGGTGATACGGGTAAAAAAATTCATACTGCCCGTTCAAGGAACGACCAGGTACTTGTTGATTTACGACTTTTTGCAAGGAATGAAATAAAAGAAATTGTTGAGTTAACGAAAAAACTTTTTACATCCCTCGTAAATCAAAGTGAAAAAAATAAAAATGTTTTTATTCCCGGATATACTCATTTTCAGGCGGCAATGCCTTCGTCGTTCGGTTTGTGGTTTGGAGCGTATGCCGAAAGTTTGGTTGATGATATGATATTGATTAACGCTGCGTATAAAATAAATAATCAAAATCCGCTTGGTTCTGCTGCCGGCTATGGCTCTTCATTGCCGATAAACCGCCAGATGACAACTGACCTGCTCGGATTCGATTCATTAAATTATAATTCTGTTTATGCGCAAATGAGCAGGGGAAAAGTTGAAAAAATAATTGCTTTTGCAATTTCATCGGTTGCTGCCACATTATCGAAACTGGCGATGGATGCTTGTTTATTTATGAACCAGAATTTCGGATTTGTTTCAATACCCGACGAATATACGACCGGCTCAAGCATCATGCCGCATAAAAAAAATCCTGATGTGTTTGAACTGATTCGTGCAAAATGCAATAAACTTCAGTCATTGCCGAATGATATTTTATTGATGACTTCAAATCTTCCTTCTGGATATCACAGGGATTTTCAGTTGATAAAAGAAATATTTCTGCCTGCGTTTTCAGAAATAAAATCGTGCCTGTTAATGACGGATTTTGTTATGAATAAAATAACTGTAAATAAAAATATTATTAATGACAAGAAATATGATTTTATATACAGTGTGGAAGAAGTAAACAGGAAGGTTGCTAAAGGTAAGCCTTTCCGTGAGGCGTACGTTGAGGTTACTAAATTGATTTCGGATGGTAAATTCAGGCCGGATAAAAAAATAAAACATATTCACGAAGGCAGTATTGGTAATTTGTGTAATGCCCAGATAAAACAAAAAATGCAGAAAACAATTACAACTTTTAGTTTTGATAAAACGGATAATGCAATTAAAAAATTATTGAAGAAATAGATAGTGTAAAAAACCGCCCTTTAAAATGTCAGTAAAACTTTACTATTTCTTATTATTTCGTATAAGTCACTCATTGATGAAATCGAACAAACTTTCGGACTTGTAACATTTCTGCTTTGAAGGCAAGTACCACAGGCAAGAAATTTTCCACCGTTTTTCAAATAAATTTCTGATTGTTCTTTAATGTTGAAATTCTTGCTATCCATTGAGTCCATATCAACACCTTTACCAAGCAGAAAAATCTTAACGGTGTCACCCGTGCTTACCGAATAATTTGCAAACCTTAATGCATTCCATATTGTTTCTGCATCGTTTGAATAAATTATAATACCAATAGCTGTGGGTTTGGTTGTTTTTGTTGCTGTTCCGGTGCATTGTGCATGAATGTTGAGAGCATATAAACTCATCAGAATTACCGGAATTAAATATATTTTCTTCATTTTTTAAATATTTGTGTTAATATTAAATGATAGTCATTTATTTATTTCTAAAATCCCATTATTTTTTTTATGTAATCTGCATTTTGCTTTGAAGTCAATAATTCCAATAAGATCAAAGCTACATTTATCGCTGTTGAAGGATCCCATGAAGTTATTATGTTGTCATCAATCACAATCGGTTCGTTTATTACATTTACTCCAAAACTTCTCAATGCCTCCTGCCTTTTTGGTTTTTTACTGTAAGTTGTGCCTTTTTTATTTAATAAAATACCACTTTTTCCGATTGCCAATGAACCAACACATACTGATGCAATAATCTTATTTTTATTTTTGAATTTCCTTATCAAATCAAGAAATCTTTCATCATATGCATCCTTGTAAAAATCGTATTCCTCAAATCCGCCCGGCATAGCTAATGCATCATAATCATCAGCATTAACATCGCTTATCAAATAATCAGCAATAAATTTCTGACCAAAAGAAGTTTTGATTTCTTTTTTCAATGCGCAGGAAAATAATTTCGTTGATTTATCACCATCCACAAGGTTCCATCCAAACACATCAATGAAAACGCTTGCTTCGTATGTTTCAAATCCTTCCGCTAATAATAATAAAACTTTTTTCATTACTTGTCTTAATATTTATTTGAGAATAAGTTTGATGGTTATGTCAGTTAATATAATCACTCCTTAACAAATTTGCGTTCTGTGCTCCAATTATCTCCATTAATTTTAATTAAATAAATTCCTTTGGGTAAAGAACCAATATTAATTTTATTTGTGCTATTGTTAAATTTTCTTTGCAGGACAATCTCCCCAACCAAGTTATAAATTTGTATTTTTAAGTCCTGTTTTTCTGCACATTTGATGTATATCCTATCTGTGGCTGGATTTGGAAATATTTTGATGTAATCATCATTTTTTTCTACGTTAATTAAACTTGATGAAATAGTCATCAGATATTCCTCAATACACACCTGTGATGCATAGTGTCCACCAATATTCACTTTCCTTATCCAGCCGAAATAAAGTTTTTCGTTATTGACGGCGACTACCGGGTGTGCATGATACATTCCCGTATCACCGACTTTTATATTATTAATCATATTAAATTGACTGTCGAGTATTTTAAGATATGTCGAATATGGATTATCGTCAAGGCTCGAGGGTCCGCCTCTCAGCCTTTCATCATGTGCAACAAAATAATAATTATTGTAAAATAGGTTACCTGTTGCATAAATCTGTTCATTAAGGGTATCATGATAAGTCTTTACATTCAGTACATTAAAATTGCTATCCAGGTTTGATGCTGTCATGTCGGCTGAGGTGCTTGAAGGGGTATATCCGAAAACAATAATGTTATTGTTTTTGCATGCCATACTGTTTCCGAAAGCAGATGGAATTGTAGTCGGGTTTACATTGTAATTATGTGTGTCAAGAATGCTTGCATCCAAAATATTTACTTCCCTTATTGTAACAACAGGTGCAGGTGGAAATGTTCCTGTACTTACAAGAAGATGTGTTACGTTCCATTGAATGGAATTATCGGAAAACGTAACAGAAGTGTCGGTACTGTTTGCAATTATCGGGCCTCTGAATAATTCTGTTCCGTTAAGCGAATATCTCGTAATCATAAGCGACTGGTTAATCATATTTTTATCCATAGGAACATTGCTGTTATTTATCCATAATGATGTATCTTTCCATATAGCAGATTGGTATACCACTACGATTTCCCCGTTGATGATCATAACCCTGTGATCAAGAGGTTCGCCATATTGTGTTGTTACAAAAGTTACAGGGAAAGAATCTATTTTATTCCACGAACTGTCGTAGTGATGGACCCAATGTTTTGCAGAACCTACAGGACCTAACAACTGCATTTTTTCATATATTATATAAAATTCACTGCTATCATTAATACATATTTCAGGACGAAACGAATTCAAAGGCATTTTATAAGTGTTGTTATAAGTGAGTGTAACCTGAGCAGATAGTTCACCTACAGAAATTATAAGAGTAACAAAAAGTAGTTTGCATATTTTCATATTCATTAATTTTAGTTTACCAATTGTCAGTACGATGATACAGAGATATGCTTTTAAATGTAATAATTATTAGTCTTTATCATAGCAAAAATAAGAAATTTTATTTGCAGAAAAAAGTCGGATTTTTATTTTTTTTGCGAAGTTACAATTGGTATAATATGTGCAAGTCCTTGTAATACCGAAATAAATACGTATCTTTGTATGAATTTCAAAGTCTCGAAAAAAGTTTTCCTGCCTTTCATTATTAACGAATCAATAAATATTCATGCAATTTCAATCATTAAACATCATTGAACCTATTCTTAAGTCATTAAAAGAAGAAGGTTACATTACGCCTACACCTATTCAGGAAAAAGCAATACCAATCATTCTGCGGGGAACCGATTTAATGGGGTGTGCTCAAACAGGTACGGGAAAAACAGCGGCATTTGCCATTCCTATTCTTCAATTACTTGGTGCAAACAAAAGCTACGAAAAAAAACAAAGAATCAGAAGTCTCATTGTAACTCCCACCAGGGAACTCGCCATTCAAATCAAAGATAGTTTTAATACATACGGCAGACATACCAGAATATCGAGTACTGTGGTTTTTGGCGGAGTGAATCAATTACAGCAAACTCAGGCATTACAGAAAGGTGTTGATGTTCTGGTTGCAACACCCGGAAGATTGCTTGATTTAATGAATCAGGGATTCATAAGTCTTCGCGACATAGAAATTTTTGTTTTGGACGAAGCCGACAGAATGCTTGATATGGGCTTTATACACGATGTAAAAAAGATAATTGCAAAATTACCCCGGCAAAGACAATCGCTTTTTTTCTCAGCCACTATGCCGGCTGAAATTGTTGCGCTATCAGGAAGTATTTTGAATAAACCGCTAAAAGTAGAAGTCACGCCATCAGCAACCACGGCAGAAACCGTAAACCAATTTGTTTATTTTGTGGATAAGGGCAATAAGGCGCCATTGCTGGTTCATGTTTTAAAAAATAAAAATATAAGAACTGCTTTGGTTTTCACCCGCACAAAACATGGAGCAGATAAAGTTGCAAAAATGTTGGTGAGAAATAATATCAACACGGAGGCAATTCATGGCAATAAATCACAAAGTGCCAGACAACGTGCACTTACTAATTTTAAAGAACAAACAACAAGAATTCTTGTAGCCACCGACATTGCCGCACGCGGTATAGACGTGGATGACATGGATTATGTAATAAATTATGAAATTCCCAATATTGCAGAAACTTATGTTCATCGCATAGGAAGAACAGGCAGAGCAGGGGCGTCGGGTACGGCATTCTCATTCTGCGATGCAGAAGAAAAAACTTACCTTAAAGATATTGAAAAACTGATTTCAAGAAAAATTCCTGCAGTAAACGACCATCCATTTCCGCTGGAAGACCATCACCCGGTGAAAGCTCCGGTGCAACAACGCCAGCATCACCATCGGCATCAAAACCATCAGCAAAGAAATAATACGCATCACCGGATTGCCCGAACCAGATAGTTATCGGGAATGATTTTGAAATTATTTTATGGCACTTTATATCCTATTCTCTTTCTTTCTTGAATGGGCGGTTTTATCAGTTCTCTTAAGGTATTGAATATTATTTCTATTTCGTCATCGTGCTTTATTATTTTTTTCTCAAGTTGTTCTAATTTTAATAATATTTCTTTGTGAGTTAACAGCATTTCTCTCATTTTCGTAAAAACTCTTATTATACGGATATTTATTTCTATTGCTAATTTGCTGTTCAAAATGCACGACAACATAGTTACACCTTGTTCTGTAAAACAGAATGGATAATGCCGTAATCCCATTTTATCAGAATTGGAGGTCACAAATTGTGACCTCCAATTCTCAAATTCTTTTTCTGTCATTTTAAACATAAAATCTACAGGAAACCTCTTTAAATTTCTTTTAACTGATTGTTTTAAAACTTTTGTTTTTACTTCATATAATTTCGCCAAATCTCTATCTATCATTACCTTCTGACCTCTTATATAATAAATCTTGCTTGTTATTGTTTCTTCCGGAATCATTAGTTTAGTTGGTTTTTCTTTCATGCTTTTGATTTTATTTTGAGGTCGCAAATTGTGACCTCAAGTTTTTAGTTATATTATTTGTTATTTTATGGCAATTTGTATCCTACTCTCTTTCTCTCTTGAATCGGCGGTTTTATCAGTTCTTTCAAGGCATTGAATAATGTTTCTATTTCGTTATCATGTTTAGCGAATTTTTTTTCCAATTGTTCGAGTTTTAATAGTAAATCTTTATGCGAAAGTGCAATTTCACGAAGTTTTACAAAGACATCTATGATGTGTATACTCGTATGAATAGCTCTTTCAGTTTTTAATACATTTGCCAACATCAATACACCATGTTCGGTAAAAGCATAAGGTAAAGAGCCGCCTAATTGCTTTTTTGAAGGTATCGCATTTTGCGATACCATAATTTCAACTTCTTCTTCTGTAAGTTGAATCATAAATTTATCGGGAAATCTTTCTTTATTTCGTTTTACTTGCTCTCTTAATCTTATTGGTTGCACTCCATACATTTTCGCAATGTCTTTATCTAACATCATTTTCTGACCTCTGATAAAATAAATTTTATTTATTATCACTTCTTCCGGAACTATTATTTTAACTAACGTTCTATTCATACTTTTTTAGTTATAGCATTTTTCAGCATCAAACATATTATAACAAAACAAACAAGTCAAATGCTTTTTAGAATTTGTTAGAATGTTTTTAGAATTCGTTGAGGTATTTTTAGAATTTGCGGAAAATTAAAAAAAGCCGCAGATTCAAAGAGATTACATCTTTATAAAAACATATTGTACTGCTTATTGTCTGATATTTCAGTCATTTTGTATGAAATGTCAGACAAAATGTATGATGTTTCATACATTAACAACAAAAATCAATTAGGAACTTTTGGAGCTTGTTCGTGGACAATAGTAGGTTGTGACCATATTTTGTGGCATGAAAAATTTCAAACTCTTTTATTCATTTTCATTTATAAAATCGATTCTTCCATTTTTGTTAACAATAATTTGTTGTCGGAAGAATATTGTTAATAAATATCATATTTATACTAAAAAAATACCTTAATAATGTTTATTTTTGCGAAAAAAATAACAGAGTTCATGCAAAGTCAGGAAATAAAATTAATATTGGAAGACGGAACCGAATTTACAGGGAAATCATTCGGGTTTAACAAATCGGTGGCGGGTGAAGTTGTTTTTAACACTGCAATGACGGGCTATCCGGAAAATTTAACCGACCCATCTTATACGGGACAAATTCTTGTTGCTACTTATCCGCTTATTGGTAATTACGGTGTTCCCGATGAAGTTAAAGAAAACGGACTTTTAAAATATTTCGAATCGGCAAAAATAAGAATTACAGCACTTGTTATTTCCGATTATTCTTTTTATTACAGTCACTGGAATTCAAATAAAAGTCTGGCGAACTGGCTCAAGGAAAATAAAATTCCCGGTTTGTACGGAATAGATACGAGAGCATTAACAAAACGATTGCGCGAAAAGGGAGCAATGCTCGGAAAAATAATATACAACGGAAATGATGTTGATTATTATGATCCCAACAAAGACGACCTTGTTGGACAAATAAACACAGAAAAAGTTGTGAAATACGGAAGCGGCAAGCACAAAATCATACTTGTTGATTGCGGTGTGAAATATAATATCATAAGATGTTTTGTAAAACGCGATTGCACTGTATACAGGGTTCCCGCCACTTACGATTTTAATAAAGAAGATTACGATGGATTGTTTATATCAAATGGTCCAGGCGACCCTAAAATGGTGAAAACAGCAATTGATAATGTTAAGAAAGCATTTGAAAAAGGAAAACCGGTTTTCGGAATTTGCCTTGGTTGCCAGATAATGGCGCTTGCCGCAGGCGCAGATACATATAAATTAAAATACGGACATAGAAGTCATAATCAGCCGGTGCTTAAAATTGGTACCAACAGATGTTATATTACATCGCAGAATCACGGATTTGCAATTGATTTGAAGACATTGCCTTCTGAGTGGGAATCTTTGTTTGTTAATGTTAACGATGAAACATGTGAAGGGATAAAGCATAAAACGAAACCATTTTTTGCGGTGCAGTTTCATCCCGAAGCATCAAGCGGACCAACAGATACGGAATATCTGTTCGATGAATTTTTAAATATGGTAAAAAAATAATAACGCCACAGATTCACAGATTAAAATTATGGAATATTCAGATAAAGATTACCCGTTCCAAAAGAATGTTATCAAATTATCGGAATATGTATGGAAGTTCATCGAATTTTAGGAGAAGGATTATTGGAAATAGTATACAAAGATGCAATTGAATATGAGTTTCGCAAGAAGAATAATTTTATAATCTGTGAATCTGTGGCAATTTTGATTAACCACAAAATTCTAAAATAAAAAAGAAAAGTGCAAAAGCGGATAGTAATAAAAATTGGTTCAAACGTAATAACAGACAGTGAAAATGTAGTTGACAAAAAAATATTTTCACTTTTGGTTGCACAGACTGTTGCTCTTTATAAAAAAGGAATAGATGTTGTTTTGGTGTCTTCAGGCGCAGTTGCAATCGGGAAGCTTAATAAAAAAAATCTGCCGAAAAATACAGATATTGTTTCTGAACGTCAGGTATATGCTTCTGTGGGACAAATCAAACTCATGGAAACTTATTGTAATCTTTTTTCAAAATACGGAATCACCTGCGGGCAGATACTTGTAACAAAAGAAGATTTTATTGACAGGAAGCATTATCTGAACATAAGGAACTGCACTGAAAATCTGCTTAAAAATAAAATTATTCCTATTGTAAACGAGAATGATGTTATTTCAATTAATGAATTAATGTTTACCGATAATGATGAATTGTCGGGACTTTTTGCAAATATGATTGGTGCTGACGACTTATATATTCTTACGAATGTAGATGGCATATATGACGGCAATCCCGATAGCTTTGACTCAAAGGTAATCAAGTTTATTATTAGAGATATTTCCGATGTTATTAAAAGTTCATCTCAGGAAAAATCGGAATTTGGAAGAGGTGGCATTGTTACAAAATATAATACTGCTTATAAAACATCGAAACTTGGAGTAAATGTTTTTATTGCCAACGGTACAAAAAACAACATAATAACCGATTTGTATAATCGCACTGCAGTTTCCACAATGTTCCCCGCAAGCAAGAAAACGCTGGGAGTTAAAAAATGGCTTGCATACTCCGATGAAATTGCCGAAGGGGAATTGTATATTGATAAAAGAGCAAAGGAAGTCCTGGAGTCCAATTTGGCTGTCAGCTTGCTTTTGGTTGGCGTTAAAGAAATAAAAAATGAATTTAAAAAAGGTGCTCTTGTTAAAATAATTGATGAATATAATAAAGTAATAGGAGTGGGGATTTCAAATTATGATTCAGATGAAGCAAGGGAATTGATGGGTGTGAAAAATATAAAGCCAATTGTGCATTACGATTATTTACACTTAACCTTAAGCAAATAAATTTTTATGTCAGAAAAGGATAAATATATTAAGATAAAGGAAGCATCGGTAGATTTGATTGGTGTTTCGGAAGATGTCATAAATGATTTGCTTGTCTGTTTGGCTGAAAAAACGAAGAAGAATATTAGATTTCTTTTGGATGAAAATATTAAAGATTTAAAACTGATTTCTAAAGATGACCCGAAATATGACAGGTTGAAATTAACACCACAAATAATAAATGAAATTGCAGATAATATTATAAATGTATCGAAATTAAAAAATCCGGTTGGCGAAATAATTTCAGAAAAAAAATTACCGAATGAATTAATGCTTCTGAAAAAAAGAGTTCCGCTAGGTGTTATAGGAATAATTTATGAAGCCCGTCCCAATGTTACTTTCGATGTTTTTGTATTATGTTTTAAAACAAAAAATGCTTGTGTTTTAAAAGGAGGGAAGGAAGCGGAAAATTCAAACAAAGCAATTGTAAGCATAATCAAAGAAACATTGAAGTCGAAAAAAATAAATGAAAATGTAATTCAACTTCTTGACGGCAGCAAGGAATCAACAACATATTTATTGAACGCAAGAGAATATGTTGATTTAATTATTCCGCGGGGAAGTCAGGCGCTCATTGATTTTGTTGTTGAAAATTCAAGAATTCCGATTATAGAAACCGGTGCCGGTATTGTTCATGTTTATTATGATGAATTTGCTGATAAAGAAAAAGGAATAAAGATTATTCATAACTCAAAGACGCGACGTGTGAGCGTTTGCAATGCCCTCGATTGTCTTCTGGTAAATGAAAAAAGATTGAGTGATTTGCCCGATATTGCAAAACCGCTTGCAGAAAAAAATGTGGAAATTTTTGCCGATGAAAAATCTTTTGATAAATTAAAAGATAATTATCCTTCAGGACTTTTGTTTCGGGCAAAGAAAGAACATTACGGAATAGAATTTCTGTCGTATAAAATGTCAATAAAAACAATTTCAAATATTGACGAAGCAATTTCACATATTTTAAAACATTCCTCAAAACACAGCGAGGCAATAATTTCAGAGAATAAAGAAAACATTGAGAATTTTTTATCGAAAGTTGATGCTGCAGTGGTATATGCAAACGCATCAACTGCATTTACAGATGGAGCCGAATTCGGACTAGGTGCCGAAATAGGCATAAGTACTCAGAAAATGCATGCAAGAGGACCAATGGGGCTCGAAGAAATTACAAGTTATAAATGGGTTGTTTATGGAAAAGGACAAATTAGAAAATGATATAAGAAAGACAGAAGATGGAAGACCGAAGTACGCCAAACGCATAACATTTATACGATTAACTATTAACGAATAACAATTAACGAAAATGAGTGATATTGATAAAAGCATAAAGAGGGTTATAGTTCTTGGCTCGGGAGCTCTGAAAATCGGAGAAGCAGGAGAGTTCGATTATTCCGGCTCGCAGGCGTTGAAAGCATTGCGTGAAGAAGGTGTGAAAACAATTTTGATTAATCCGAATATTGCTACAATCCAGACATCCGAAAATATTGCAGACAAAGTTTATTTCCTTCCGGTTACTCCATATTTTGTTGAAAAAATTATTGAAAAAGAAAAAGCAGACGGCATTTTACTTTCTTTTGGGGGACAAACTGCTTTGAATTGCGGAATTTCACTTTACAAAAATAAAGTTTTAGAAAAATATAATTTAAAAGTTCTTGGAACTCCTATACAGTCGATTATTGATACTGAAGACAGGGAGTTTTTTGTAAAAAAACTGGATGAAATAAATGTCGAAACTCCGAAAAGCATTGCGGTTAATAATTTGGAGGATGCTGTGAAAGCGGCAGGGAAACTTGGTTACCCGATAATTATTCGTGCTGCATACGCTCTCGGTGGTTTGGGAAGTGGCTTTTGCAATAATGAAAGCGAACTAAAATCACTTGCAGCAAAAGCATTTTCTTATTCAGAGCAGATTCTTGTTGAAGAATCATTGAAAGGATGGAAGGAAGTTGAATACGAAGTTGTAAGAGATAAATATGACAATTGCATTACAGTTTGCAACATGGAGAATTTCGACCCGCTGGGAATACATACGGGTGAAAGCATTGTTGTGGCTCCTTCGCAGACACTTACAAACAGGGAATATCACAAGCTCCGTGAATTATCAATTCGCATAATACGACATGTGGGTATTGTCGGAGAATGTAATGTTCAGTTTGCACTCGACCCTGAGTCGGAAGATTACAGGGTTATTGAAGTGAATGCCCGTTTATCACGTTCAAGCGCACTTGCTTCAAAAGCTACGGGATATCCGCTGGCATTTGTTGCCGCTAAATTAAGTTTAGGATACGGATTACACGAATTGAAAAACAGCATTACTAAAACTACTACCGCTTGCTTTGAACCTGCTTTGGATTACATAGTTTGCAAAATACCGCGCTGGGATTTGAATAAATTTCAGGGTGTTTCAAAACAAATCGGCAGCAGCATGAAAAGCGTGGGCGAAGTTATGGCAATAGGCAGAAATTTTGAAGAAGTGATTCAAAAGGGCTTACGAATGATAGGGCAGGGGATGCATGGCTTTGTCGGAAATACAAATTTGGTTTTTGATAATGTTGAAAAGGAATTGGCAAATCCAACCGATACAAGAGTTTTTGCTATTGCCGATGCGCTTGAAAAAGGATATTCGGTTGATAAAATACATGAACTTACGAAAATTGATAAGTGGTTTCTTGTAAAACTGAAAATACTCATCGATATTAAAAATGATTTAACCAGCTACGATTCTCTCGGCTCCCTTCCGAAAGAACTTCTCATAGAAGCGAAGCAATCTGGCTTTACCGATTTTCAGTTAGCAAGGTATGTTCTTAGAAGCAGTGATGAAAATATCGGAAAAGATACTTTGAAAGTTAGAAGTTTCAGGAAAGAAAATAAAATAATTCCTGTAGTTAAACAAATTGATACGTTGGCTGCAGAATATCCTGCGAAAACAAATTATCTGTACATAACTTATAACGGTGTTGAAAATGACATCGAATTTGAAAATGATAATAAATCGGTTATCGTTCTTGGTTCAGGAGCATACAGAATCGGAAGCAGCGTTGAATTTGACTGGTGCAGTGTGAATGCCATAAATACTATAAAAGACCAGGGGTTCCGTTCGGTTATGATTAATTATAATCCCGAAACCGTGAGTACCGATTATGATATCTGTGACAGATTATATTTTGAGGAACTTACTTTTGAACGCGTACTCGACATTATTGACATGGAAAATCCGAAAGGCGTGATATTGTCGGTGGGAGGACAAATCCCGAATAATCTTGCGATGCGCCTGCATGGACAGAAAGTTAACATAATAGGTACTTCGCCTGTTGATATTGATAAGGCGGAAAACAGACATAAGTTTTCTTCGCTTCTCGATGTGATGGAAGTTGACCAGCCGAGATGGAAAGAGCTTTCCAGTGTTAATGATATTTTTAATTTTGTTGATGAAGTGGGATTTCCTGTTCTTGTGCGTCCTTCGTATGTTCTGTCGGGAGCGGCAATGAATGTTGTTTCCAATAGAAACGAACTTGAGCATTATCTTACTTTGGCAAAAAATGTTTCAAAACAATATCCTGTTGTTGTTTCCGAATTTATTCAAAATGCAAAGGAAATAGAAATTGATGCGGTTGCTAAAAATGGTGAAATTCTTGTTTATGCTATATCCGAACATATTGAATATGCCGGAGTTCATTCCGGTGATGCAACAATGGTATTCCCTCCTCAAAAAATATATTTCGAAACGGTAAGAAGAATAAAAAAAGTTGCAAAGAGAATTGCAAAAGAACTTAATATTTTAGGCCCTTTCAACATCCAGTTTCTTGCGAAAGATAACGAAGTAATGGTGATTGAATGTAACCTTAGGGCATCGCGTAGTTTCCCTTTTGTATCTAAAGTTCTTAAAACAAATTTTATTGATATCGCAACAAAAGTTATGCTCGGTATAGATGTGAAAAAGCTTAGTAAATCAATCTTCGATTTGGATTACATTGGAATAAAAGCCCCGCAATTTTCATTTACACGCCTTCATAAAGCCGATCCTGTTATCGGCGTGGATATGTCTTCAACCGGCGAAGTGGGATGCATC
>JAQUPB010000043.1 GCA_029004185.1 Bacteroidales bacterium
TTTCAGTGTAATCAGTCAAATTGCAATTTTCATTTAAAACAATCATTATTTTGTTGAACATCATTTGCCCTGCTCCCCACAGCGAGTTCATCACTTTCTGTGATTGTCCCTCATAAGTTTTTTTTATTTTAACAATTGCAAGGTTATGAAATACGCCCTCTGTGGGCATTGTCATATCAACAATTTCGGAAGCAATGGTCATCCTTATCGGATTTAGGAAAATTCTTTCCGTTGCTTTTCCCAGCCACGCATCTTCCTGTGGAGGAATACCGACAATGGTTGCCGGATAAATGGCACCTTTCCTGTGTGTGATGCAGGTTATATGAAATTTCGGATAATAATCGGCAAGAGAATAAAAACCCGTATGGTCGCCGAAAGGTCCTTCAAGAATAAAATCTTCCGCCGGGTCAACATATCCTTCTATAACAAAATCAACATCAGCAGGCACTTCAATATCCTGAGTGATACACTTTACAAGTTCAACTTTTTTCTTTTGCAGAAATCCTGCGAAAATATATTCATCAAAATTATCAGGAAGGGGAGATGTTGCAACGTATGAATAAACAGGAGAACCGCCGAGGGCAACAGCTATGGGCATTCTGCGTTTAAGTTTTTTGTATTCACTAAAATGCCGTGCAGAACCTTTGTGCAAATGCCAATGCATGGCTGTTAAATCTTTCTCAAAGATCTGCATGCGGTACATTCCGGTGTTTCTTGTTCCTGTTATAGGATCTTTTGTGTGAACAATCGGTAATGTTATAAATCTTCCGCCGTCATGTTTCCAGCATTTAAGAATTGGCAGTTTTGTTAAATCGGGATCGGTATTTATTATTTGCTGGCATTCTCCTTTTCCTGATATGACTTTTGGCAGCCAACTTGCAATATTTATTAATCCGGGCAAAGATTTTATTTTATTAAGAAAAGTATTTTTTGAACCTGCAATATTTTTTAAAATCCTGTTCATTTCAATGCCTATGTCATCAAGCTTCTCAACTCCAAGAGCCATTGCCATTCTTTTTTCACTGCCGAAAGCATTAATTAAAACGGGAAAATCTGTTCCTGTATTTTCGAATAATAAAGCCTTTCCGTTTGATTTCACTACCCTGTCGGCAATTTCGGCAATTTCAAATTCCGGATTAACAAAAGTTTTAATTCTTGCCAGTTCATTCTCTGATTCAAGTAAATCAATAAATTGTTTTAGGTTGTTAAATGACATAAATTGGTAATATAAATTAATACAAATCTAAAAATATTATTAATAAAAATCATATAAGTTAAATTGTTAAGTAATGAGTTTATTTATTTTGAATACATTTAGAAATATTTTTCTTGCCACTAAGACACTAAGACACCAGGTATCACAAAGAAAAACTTAGTGCAACTTTGCGTCCTTGTGTCTTTGTGGCATTTTTTATTTATATCTGTGAATCTGTGGCTTTTTATTTTTTCAATCACTAAATTTATATATTTGCTTTATGAATTATTAATTACCCTTTTATTATGAATTCTGACGATTTTAAAAAAGCAGTCCTTAAAGGTATTCCGGATGAGCTGCCCGAACTGCAGAGATACGATAGGGAAATAAATCACGCTCCGAAAAGAAAAGATATTCTTTCAAAGGAAGAAAAAAAACTTGCTGTCAGAAATGCTTTAAGGTATTTTGATAAGAAACATCACAAAATTCTGGCTCCTGAATTTGCAATGGAATTGCAGGAATACGGACGAATATATATGTATCGTTTCCGCCCGGAATATAAAATTTATGCAAGAAGCATTGATGAATTTCCTCATAAATCAAAGCATGCGTCGGCAATTATGCTTATGCTCAGCAATAATCTTGATAATGTTGTTGCCCAGCATCCTCACGAACTAATTACATATGGCGGCAATGGCGCGGTATTTCAGAACTGGGCGCAGTATATACTCACAATGAAATATCTGGCAGAGATGACCGATGAGCAAACACTGGTTTTATATTCGGGGCATCCGCTTGGATTGTTTCCTTCACATAAAGATGCGCCGAGGGTTGTTGTTACGAACGGGATGGTGATTCCGAATTACTCAAAATCCGATGATTGGGAAAGGTTCAATGCGCTTGGTGTTTCACAATACGGACAAATGACTGCCGGTTCGTTCATGTATATCGGTCCGCAGGGAATTGTTCACGGAACGACAATTACGGTACTTAATGCAGGAAGAATGTTGAAAGAAAGCGGCGGAGATTTGGCAGGGAAAGTTTTCGTGAGTTCCGGTCTTGGCGGAATGTCGGGTGCTCAGCCCAAAGCTGCTGTCATTGCAGGGGCAATAGGAGTTATTGCCGAAGTTAATCCGAAAGCATTAAAAACACGTCATTCGCAGGGTTGGGTTGATGAGGTTTTTGATAATCTTGATAAACTCATTCAAAGAATAGAAAAGGCAAGAACAAATAAAGAAGCTGTATCTCTTGCATATCTGGGCAATATTGTTGACTTATGGGAGAAATTCGCAAAAGAAAATATAAAAGTTGATTTGGGTTCCGACCAGACGTCGCTTCATAATCCCTTTGCAGGAGGCTACTATCCGGTTTCACTTTCTTTTGATGAAGCAAAAAAAATGATGTCTGAAAACCCGGAAAAATTCAAACTTGAAGTTTATGCTTCATTAAAGCGACAGGTTACAGCAATAAATGAACTTACAAAGAAAGGAATGTATTTTTTTGATTATGGAAATGCATTTTTGCTTGAAGCTGGCAGGGCAGGAGCAGATATTTTCAAAGCAAATGGTGATTTTAAATATCCTTCGTATGTTCAGGACATAATGGGACCTATGTGTTTTGATTACGGATTCGGTCCCTTCCGCTGGGTTTGCACTTCTTCAAAACCGGAAGATTTAAGGATTACAGATAAAATTGCAGCAGATATTCTTGAGGAAATTAAAAAAGTAGCACCGAAAGAAATTCAACAGCAGTTAGCTGATAACATACGCTGGATAAAAGCGGCAGAAAAAAATAAACTTGTTGTCGGCTCGCAGGCACGCATTTTATATGCCGATTGCGAAGGAAGGACTAAAATTGCAAATGCTTTTAACGAAGCAATTAAGAATGGGAGAATTTCAGCACCTGTTGTTATTGGCCGCGACCATCACGATGTTTCGGGCACTGATTCCCCGTATCGCGAAACTTCAAATATTTACGACGGTTCAAAATATACCGCCGACATGGCAATTCAAAATGTAATAGGCGATTCGTTCAGAGGCGCGACATGGGTTTCGATTCACAACGGCGGTGGTGTCGGCTGGGGCGAAGTTATTAATGGCGGTTTTGGAATGGTTCTCGATGGTTCCGATGATGCTGAAAGAAGATTAAAGCAAATGCTTTTCTGGGATGTAAACAACGGAATAGCGCGCCGCAGTTGGGCAAGAAATAATGAAGCTGTATTTGCAATAAAACGTGCAATGCAAAAAGAACAAAATTTAAAAGTTACTTTGCCGAATATTGTGGATGATGAAATAATAGAGAGATTGTTTTGATTTAGGATTAAGGATTTAAGATTTAGGATTTGTAAAACAAAAGTTGTCAGCTGTCGGTTGTAAGTTAAAAAAATAGGACTTTGCTTTTTTGCGATTAACAATTAACGAATAACAATTAACTTTTCTATGTCAGAATTCCGTACTATTATTGACACTCCAAAATCAAAATTTGTACTTTCGTATCACACAAAGTCTTTATTTATCGGTTCGTGTTTTACCGAAAGTATAGGAAACAAACTTGAGGAATTAAAATTTCCCGTTGACATTAATCCCTTCGGAATAGTTTACAATCCCGCTTCGATAAAAAGTTGCCTTGAAATTTTAATAAATAAAAAACTTTTTAAAAAAGAAGATTTGCAATTTCACAATGAACAATGGTTTAGTTTTTCTCATCATGGACGTTTTTCCAATACCAATGCTGATGAATGTTTGAAAAATATTAATGAAAGAATAAAATCCTCATCGGAATTTTTGAAAAATTCAGAATTTCTTTTTATTACTCTCGGAACGGCTTGGATTTATAAATTAAAAGCAACAGGCAAAACAGTTGCCAATTGCCATAAATTGCCCGAAAATAATTTTGAAAAGAAAATTTTAAGCGTTGAGGAAATTGTTGAAGAATATAAAACTTTAATAAATTCTTTAATGAAGTTTAACCCTAAATTAATAATCATTTTTACTGTTAGCCCTGTACGTCATTGGAAAGACGGTGCTTTTGGGAACCAGGTGAGCAAGGCAACATTATTGCTGGCAGTAAATAAATTGCTCGGTTTATTTAAAAATTCAGAATATTTTCCATCATATGAAATTCTTATGGATGATTTGCGCGACTACAGGTTTTATGCAGATGACATGCTTCATCCAAATAACATTGCTGTAAATTATATTTTCGGGAAATTTTCAGAAATGTTTTTTGATGAAAAAACGATGAAAATTATTTCTGAAATTGAAAAAATAATAAAAGCCAAAAACCACAGACCTTTTGATAATACCACTGTTTCGTATAAAAATTTTATTAAGGAATACAGAAGTAAAATAAATTTAATATTATCTGATTATCCGTTTCTGAATTTGGAGGAGGAAAAAAGATTCTTTTCAAAATAAAAAGGACTATCAAAATCAATGATAGTCCTTTTCAAATTTATTATATTTTATTTAATTTTTATTAGATAAAATATACCAGTTGGTTCCATCTGACTGGATCATAATAGCGTCATATTTTGTTGATAAGACTATTGTGGCAGATCCATCAATAGTTTCCGAGCCATCCGGATCAATGGTAACATCATTACCAGGATCAGATATTTTCTTGATTACATAAATACGTCCCGCAATACCTGCTGCTGTCGGTAATGTAATTGTCATACCGCCGCTATTGTAATTGCCTAAGACAGTAAAGTCGGTTGCAGTTACAGTGTAAGAACTGGTCTGAATAGTTATAGGTAAAGCAAACGAACCATTGTTATGCATTGTTGAATTTGGCGTTGGTGTTCTAACCCCAAACTCACCTGTTGGCAAGAATCGCGCTCTTTCGGTATTAGTTGTTTTAATAACAAAGTCCATTGCATTTATCGGTCCGATAAAGTCGGTATTCAATACATTTTGATTTCCTTTTAAGAGCCATGCTCTGTCAAAAGAATACAATACAGTTAAATCGGGGTTGATAACATATATTTTACCATCATCAACGTAACCAATAGCTACGGTATATCCAGTCGGTCCAGTTGGCCCAGTCGGTCCAGTTGGCCCAGTTGGTCCCGTTGGTCCAGTTGGTCCAGTCGGCCCCGTTGGCCCTGTCGGCCCCGTAGGTCCGGTAGGTCCTGTCGGCCCCGTTGGTCCAGTTGGTCCAGTCGGCCCCGTTGGCCCTGTCGGCCCCGTAGGTCCGGTAGGTCCTGTCGGTCCGGTAGGTCCAGTTGGTCCCGTTGGTCCGGTCGGTCCGGTCGGTCCAGTCGGCCCAGTTGGTCCAGTCAGTCCAGTCGGTCCGGTAGGTCCAGTTGGTCCTGTAACACCTGTCGGCCCAGTGGGTCCAGTAGGTCCTGTAACACCCGGAGGTCCTGTTGGTCCGGTCGGTCCTGTTGGACCGGGATCACCTGTTGGTCCAGTAGGTCCTGTAATACCCGGAGGTCCCGTTGGTCCGGTAGGCCCTGTTGGTCCTGGTTCACCAGTAGGTCCAGTAGGTCCTGTTAAACCCGGAGGTCCTGTTGGTCCGGTAACACCTGTTGGTCCAGGAATACCGGTTGGTCCGGTCGGTCCTGTCAGTCCCGGAGGTCCTGTTGGTCCTGTAATGCCTTGTATTCCTGTGGGTCCTGTTACTCCAGGAATACCTGTTGCTCCTGTGGGTCCTGTTAAACCAGGAGGCCCTGTAGGTCCTACTAATCCTGTTGGTCCTATTGCGCCTGTCGGTCCTGTTGGTCCTGTGTCTCCTTTAATTCCGGGGGTTCCGTTAAGGTTAACTCCCCAAAGCACCGGACATACCCTTCCTACAGGAGGTATACTTGTAACTGTGGTTACATTTATAACTAAAAGACCTGAACCAGAAGTGTAACTAACTACTGTTCCTTCAAGTTTATGTGTTGCATCTAAAGCAACAACAACCATTTGGCCTAATGTGTAAGCCAAACCTGTTCCTACAGTAATTGTAATATTTGTAGGAACTATTAATGCAACAGAATCTATATCAAAACAATTAATTGAATTTGTAGCATATTTATCTCCGTCAAGTCCAGTAGGTCCCGTAACGCCAACGCCGGTTGCTCCTGTAGCTCCGGTAGGTCCAATATCACCGGTTACTCCGGTAGGTCCTATGATACCTGTGGGTCCTATGGGTCCAACATCTCCCGTTGGTCCTGATGGTCCTATATCACCGGTAGGTCCTGTTGGTCCGGGAACGCCTGGTAAAGTGCAAAGTGAAACCCAAACTGCTGTTGTTTTATTATAATAATAGAAACAATCAAAAGTAGTGTTATAAACTAACAAACCTTCCTCAACTATTGTTGGTACTATTGCCAACATTTGAGCATCTGTCATTCTTGGCACAAGAAATCCCTTATCTGTTGCCTCGAGATGTAAAATTGCTTTTGCATTCGGTGTTGTAGTTCCTATACCGACATTATTCTGGGCAAAAGCCGTTTGAGCAAATAAAATTATCAGGTATGATAAAATTATTTTAAAGGTTAATGCTATATTTTTTTTCATAGGAAACTTAAGTTTTACTTTCTAAATGGTGCTTGTATCTTATGATTTCAATTTTTTCAAATATAATAAAAATTAACTAACTATGCAAAACTAATAATATAATAATTATTATACGATAGCTTACTAAAAAAGGTTATGCAAAAATAGGTTTTTTTTTGAAGGCTCTTATATATTGGGGTTTAGGATATCAACATTTTTTAAACTTTATGAGCAGGTTAAAAAATGTTTTAACAAGAGTAATGAAATTAAATACTCTTTGTAAACAAAAAATTAACGATTTTTGTTTTATTTTGAGATCTTTTCGGTGAAAAAGCGATAATATTAAACTTTAATTATCTTTGCTTTTTAAATTTTTTCTATGAATAATTCAGAAAATATTGTTGCAAAAAAAGCACCGCCTGCGATAGTAAGATGGCTGGTTTTGCTATTCATAAGCCTGGGAATGTTTGGCAATTATTACATTTATGACAGTATAAGCCCTCTTGCCGATTTGCTTGTAAAACAATTAAAATTCACCGATTCCGATATAGGTTTGCTGAATGGCATTTACAGTTTTCCGAACATAATAATGGTTTTGATTGGCGGAATTATTATCGACAGGATAGGAACCAAAAAATCGGCATTGTTATTTTCCATGCTCGTGTTAATAGGAGCATTTGTAACAACAATTAAAGGAAATATTTATGTAATGGCTTCGGGAAGATTGATATTCGGACTTGGCGCAGAATCAATGATAGTGGCTATTACGACAGTTGTTGCAAGATGGTTCAAGGGGAAAGAACTTTCTTTTGCATTCGGGTTAAACCTCACTGTTGCCCGTCTGGGTTCATTTCTTGCATTGAATTCGCCGACATGGGGGAAAAGTTTTTATACATACTGGCAGGATCCTTTATTCGTGGGAGTTGGAGCAGGTGTAATCTCGGTTTTAACATTATCGATTTATTATTTTATTGATAAATACTCCGAAAAGAGATATGATTTGCCGGCGGAAGGAAATCAGGATAAAATTGATTTCAAGGGATTATTTAAATTCGGAAAATCATTCTGGTTTATCTCATTGTTGTGTGTTACTTTTTACTCTGCAATGTTTCCTTTTCAGACATTTGCGATTAAGTTTTTTCAGGATGCGCATAACGTAACAAGGGAATATGCGGGATTTTTGTCAAGCATTCTCACTTTATCGGCAATGATATGCACCCCGTTGTTCGGCCTGCTTGCCGATTACATTGGCAAACGCTCTTTGCTTATGATGTTCGGTTCACTTATAATCATTCCCGTTTACCTGATAATGGGATATACTGATATAAATCTTATAATTCCGATGAGCATTATGGGACTGGCTTTTTCTATGATACCCGCAGTGATGTGGCCGTCGGTGGCAATTGTTGTGGAACCCGCAAAGTTGGGAACAGCTTATGGTTTGATGACAATGATACAAAACATAGGTTTGTTCGGCTTTAATATTTTAGTCGGCTGGGCAAATGACCTTGGCAATGCAAGTGCGGCAAATCCTTCAGGATATCATTTGGGAATGTGGGTTTTCTCTGCATGCGGATTCTTCGGTTTGTTTTTCGCATTCATGCTAAGAAGAAATGAAACCGGAGGAAGAGGGCACGGACTGGAGTTTGGCATAATGCATAGAAAAAAAATGAAGCAGGATGTATGATGTATGAAAAATTGCTTAATTGTTAAATTGTTAAAAAAATAATCTACGGTATATTTGATGATAATTACAACAATTAAACAATTTAGCAATGTAACAATTTAACCGATTAAAGTTATTGGATAAGTTTTAGAATTATCATTATAATATATAGTCAACCTCCTTAAAAATACATTTTAATTTTTTATTGTTTTCGCCGGTTAGCAGTAGTTCTCCGTAATCCGAAACACCGGTGATTTTTGCATTTATTTTTTTGTTCTTATACCTGAAATAATGGAGTTGCTTGTATCTGAATAAAGAATCCAAATAATCGGAATTTATTTTTTTATGACTTCCGTTTTTCAGCTGAAGATACCTCTTTTCAATTTGCAGACAAAGATTTTCGAGGCATTTGTCAATAGCATAATTTTTTTTGCCTATTTGTTTCATTGAAACGGGATTGGAGATATTTTTATTGAATTTCATTTGATTTACATTTAACCCAATACCTGCAACAGAACAGGAAAATTCTTTTCCTTTAATTATGTTTTCAATCAATATACCTGCAATCTTTTTATTTCCGACATAAATATCGTTAGGCCACTTAATTTTCAAATCTGCATCAGGAAATACTTTTTTCAGAAAATCAATAATACCAAGTGAAATTGCCTTATTGAAAAGGAACTGCTGTGACGGTTCAATAAAGAAAGGATACAAGATTATGCTGAATGTAAGGTTTTTTCCGGGTTCGCTTTCCCATACATTACTCGTTTGTCCTCTGCCTGCGGTTTGTTTTTTTGTAATAATGACAGTGCCTTCGGTAATTTTACCGTTTTTTGCTCTTAGCTTTTCCATTGCATAATTATTAGTAGAATCAATGGTTTTCAGCACAATGATTTTTCGTGCAATGATTTTATTTTTTATGTAATCCATACAAAAGAGGTATTTAACAAGAAGGTAAAGATAAAAAAATATTGTAAAAACTTTTGTAACTCTTAAAAATATTGTTAATTTTGCATTCCTAAATTTTAGTAAGATGAAAAAAGACATACACCCGAAAGATTACAGGTTGGTAGTATTTAAAGATACTTCGAATGAATATATGTTTATGACAAGGTCGGCCGTGGATACCAAAGAAACAATAAAATGGGAAGACGGAAAAGAATATCCGCTGGTAAAAGTTGAAATTTCCCATACTTCGCATCCTTTTTATACAGGCAAGATGAAGTTTGTTGATACAGCAGGAAGAGTTGATAAGTTCAGAAACAGATACAAAAAGCATTTTGATAAAAAGAATAAAGACATAGAAGATAAAGAACAAAAAGAACAGCAAGTAGATAAAAGTCAAGAAAAAGAAGCTGAAAAATAATTCAAAAGCCCTGATTTCAGGGCTTTTTTTATTAATGTCCACTTGTATTTAAATTTGAGATTCTTCACTTCCCTGCCTGCCGGTAGGCAGGGTTCGGAATGACAATGAAAGGAGTGTGTGAGAAAGTCGGTTTTCACGTTTAGCGTGAAAATCGTTTTCCCTCCCTATAAAAAGCTTGTCATTCCGAGTAAAGCGAGGAATCTTTGCAAATAGATATTTTTTTAAACAAAAAAACATCTTTTCTTTTTGGGTATTTAGTTTTTTTATAATTTAGCCAATACTAATTTTTTTTATTATGAATTATATTTTATTTGATGATTATGTTAGGGATGAGCTTCTGCCGTTTACATTTGTGCGTCCTGTTGCCGACATTCGCATCGGTATAATGACAATCCGTGAAAAATGGCAGAGCTTTATAAGACAATCCTTGTCGAGCTATACCGAAGAATATCTTTCAAATAAATTTCCTTTAAAAACAGAGAGTGATAATATTTTAATTAACGGCTCCGTATTGCCGGATGCAAATCTCCTTCAGAAAATAAAAATTCTCAAAATCAATCAGGTATTGATAAAAGATTCTGCGATAATTGCAATGCGCCTTGACTCGGAGAATATAAAAAGTTTTAATGTTGAGGATTTTGAAAAATATGAAAAAATAAATGTTACGGAAAATATTTTCAGAATAAGCAACCTCTGGGATATTTTCGAAAAAAACGGAAACGCGATAAAAACGGATTTTGAAATTTTAACAAGGAAAAGAAAGTCGCAAAGACTTGGCAAATCAAACAAACTTATAGGCGATAAAAGAAATCTTTTTATTGAAGAAGGGGCGAAAATTGAATGTTCTACAATAAACACAAATACCGGCTGCATTTATATTGGCAGAAATGCTGAAATAATGGAAGGAAGCCTGATAAGAGGACCTTTTGCATTATGTGAAAACTCTACTGTAAAGATGGGTGCTAAAATTTATGGTCCCACTACCATAGGTCCTCATTCGAAAGCAGGGGGTGAAATTGTGAATTCGGTAATATTCGGCTACTCCAACAAAGCCCATGACGGATTTCTCGGTAATTCGGTAATTGGCGAGTGGTGTAATATTGGGGCTGATACAAATAATTCAAATCTGAAAAATAATTACGGAAATATTAAACTTTGGAATTATCCCCGTAAAAAGTTTGTAAATACCGGACTTCAGTTTTGCGGTTTGTTCATGGGAGATTATTCGAAATGCGGAATAAACACTATGTTTAACACGGGCACTGTCGTGGGAACCTGTGCAAATATATTCGGTTCCGGATTTCCGCGTAATTTTCTGCCTTCGTTTTCATGGGGCGGAGTAAGCGAATTAACAAACTTCGATCTTGATAAAGCAATTGAAGTTGCAGGAAGAGTTTGCCAGAGAAGAAATATTGTTTTCGGCGAAATTGATAAGGAAATATTTGCAAACATATACAAGCAAACTCAGTTGTACAGAGACTTGTAAAAGAGTTTCCGGTTTACAGTTTTCAGTTTACAGTTGCGGGATTTTATTGTCTGTGCCAAGAAACTGAAGACTGAAAACTGAGAACTGAAAACTAATTCATCTTCAATTAAAATTATATTATAAATATAAAGAGTCATCTCCCCAAAATCAATTAATGATTATTAAAAATGATACGCTGGAAATATTTGAATAAATATAATACAGCCGAAGAATTATCTTTGATAACCAGCGGTAATGATTTTTATAATCAGATTGAAGATGCTATAAATAAAGCCATCTCCAAAATCAACCTTCAGTTTTATTTGTTTGATTATGATACGACAGGCAAGCGTATCATTGATGCATTAATAAAAGCTGCTGAACGTGGAGTTAAAGTTTTTGTTCTGCTGGATGCATTTGGCTCAAAAGCATTTCCTGATGAAGTGGTTACCGAAATGAGAAATTGTGGAATTAAAATAAGGTTTTTTTCTCCTTTGTTGTCATTTAAAAGAATAAGCTTAGGCAGAAGAATGCATCACAAGCTTGTTGAAATTGATTCGGAAACAGCATTTATCGGAGGTATTAATATTGCCGATAAATACCGCGATACACCAAGGGGAAAAGGTTGGCTTGATTTTGCGGTAAAGGTAAAAGGAAAAGTTGTGGGGGATGCGCACCAGATATGCAAATATATATGGTCGAGAAGAGTTAAAAGAAAACATCTGCACTTCAGCGAAAATAAGGAAAACCCCAATGCATATTTTGTAAAATTCTGCGAGAACGACTGGTTCATGAATAAGAACAACATTTCAGCCGGTTACAAAAATGCAATTAAACATTCAAAAGAGTCGATAACAATAGTGGGAGCATATTTTTTACCCGGCAGGCAATTCAGGAAAATTCTCAGAAGAGCGGCTGAAAGAGGTGTGGCAATAAGAATAATCTTGTCGAGAACATCCGATGTTAAATTAAGTTTATATGCTTCAAGATTTTTGTACGACTGGCTTTTCAGAAATAAAATAAAAATTTATGAATGGAAAGATTCTGTTGTTCACGGCAAAGTTGCCATTGTTGACAATGTATGGACTACAATTGGTTCGTTCAATCTCAATTACCTCAGCGTTTACGGAAGTCTCGAATTAAATCTTAATGTTTATAATGAACAATTCTCTTCAGGCTTCAATAAAAAAATTGACGAAATAATTGAAACCGGATGTATAGAAGTTGTAAAAGATGAATATGAAAAGAAAATAAATTATCTCACCCGGTTCAAACTCTGGTTCTCGTTCTATTTTATAAGATTCCTGATGTTAATTATTGTTTTGCTCACAACAAATCCCGAGAAGAAATAGTTGAAAGTCTAATGTTTGAAGTTTAATGTTCAGCAAACCTTTGCGTTCTCTGCGATTTCTTTGTGGACTTTGCGTGAAATATTTTTTTATTACCGATTACTGTCCTGCATCAACTTCTTTTTGTTGATTTAATAAAAAATGCCACCAAGACACTAAGACACAATCCCGATAGCTATCGGGACACAAAGAAAAACAAAATAAATATCTAATTAAACTTAGTGTATCTTGGTGTCTTAGTGCCTTAGTGGCAGAAATATTTTTATACTGATTACTGATTACTGATTACCGCTCTACGTCAGTTTCTTTTTGTCCAGAAATTCAAAGAAACTTTTCCTGTATGTTTCGCTGATGGGAATTAACTGGTCGGCGATTTTTATGCGGTTTCTTTCAATGTTCTCAATTTTATCAACAGCAACCATGAATGATTTATGAACTCGGAAAAATTTATTCTGAGGCAATATGTCTTCGGCTTTTTTGAAGTTTATCAGAGTCATGATTCTTTTTGTGGGAGTTACAATCCTTAGGTAATCGCTCATTCCTTCGATGTATAATATATCGGACAACTGAACTTTTTCGAAACGATATTCGGTTTTAACAAAAATAAAATCATCGGTCGGGTTAGTAACATATATTTCTTTTGTTTCGCCTTTTATATTATTCTGAATATGAATTTTATCAAATGCTTTGTCAACTGCTTTGACGAAACGTTCGAATGATATTGGTTTCAGAAGATAATCAACAATGTCGAGTTCAAATCCTTTGATGGCATATTTATCATAAGCGGTGGTAAAAATCGTCAATGGTTTTTGTTTTAGGGCATTTAAAAATTGTATGCCTGTGAGTTTGTCCATCTGAATATCGAGGAACAAAAGATCTACCTTGTTTTTTGCAATGTAGTCAATTGAATCAACCGGATTATAAAAGGTTTTCATTAAGTTCAGGAAAGGAACTTTGCTGCAATAATCCTTAATGATATCAAGTGCCAGCGGCTCGTCGTCTATTGCTATGCAATTTATTGTCATAATTAATTCTCGATGATTAGTTTAATAATATATTTATTGTCTTCGGTTTTTATTTCCATGCTGTGCTTTTTGGCATAAATGAGCTCGAGACGGCGTTTGATGTTTTGCAAACCTATGCCGCCGAATTTATCTTTTGTGGAATGCTCCGAATTGCCGTTGTGATTTATTACTTCAAAAATTATTTTATCATTTTCAATGTTAAGATTTATAATTATTCCGGGTGGAGTTACATTTTTGTTTCCATGTTTGAAGGCATTCTCAACAAAAGGAACAAGTAGCATTGGAGCAATGATTTTGCCGGTAACATTACCCGTAACATTAAATTCAACAAAATTGTTTTCTTTAATTCTTATTTTCTGAAGTTCGATAAAACTGTTCAGGTATTCTATTTCTTTTTCGAGAGGAACTTTGTCGGTATTTGCATCATACAGCATGTACCTCATTATCGAAGAAAGTTTCATCAGAGCTTTTGAGGCATCATCCGATTTTTTTATCACCAGTGAATAAATATTATTTAATGTGTTGAACAAAAAATGCGGATTTATCTGCGAACGCAGTAAAGCAAGTTCGCTTGCCTGATTCTGATTTATCAAATCGGCTTTCTGTTTCTGATGATTGAACCAATCAATGGTAAACCTTATTAAAAAAGCGTAAAAACTCAAAACCATAGTAACACGAAATTCATTTGTTACTTCCCAGTTTGTAAAAATAAGTTCTTTAAGAGGAATTTTTAAAACATAAAGATTATAATAATAATAAAATATCAATCTCAAAGTGCCATAAACTGCAACAACCGAAATTGCTATTAAAACACCTAAAACTCTGGGTTTTAAACGAAAATAAAGGGGAACAAAAATGAAATAGAAAAGATAAAAAATTCCAAAATGAAAGAAAATATTCGTTGGCAGCAGTTTGTAATAAAAAACCGCATTCATTTTTTCCATCCCGAAAATCATGGGCGCGAATTCGGGCCAAAGCATGTAAATCCAGAATATTATGTGGAAGATTATTATGTTTTTTCTGCTCACGGTTTGAAGTTTTATGAAGTAAATATATGAAATAAATATTTCATGTGAAACTTTTTTTAATTCAAATCGGACAACTTACTTAAACAATCGGCAAGACATATATATTAATCGGTAACCCCTGAATAACTTGTTTACATGGCTTTCAGCGAGAAATCAAATCGGGTTGCAGATTGCATTTTTATTAAGGGAAATCGTGATATATTTTTGATTGTGTAAACTGAGAATTTCAAAAATTTAAAATTTAAAAAAATATGAAAACCAAACTATCATTAATCGTATCATTTTTTGTGCTCATTAATTTATGCTTTGCACAAGTGCCGGCTATAAATAATAATGAAAAAGGAAACGGCACAATTTCGGGTGAGGTTTTTGATAAACAAACCAATAAACCTGTTGAATACGCTAACGTGGTCCTGTATAATCAACTCGATTCACAGATGGTTACGGGAACAATAACTTCTACCGACGGAAAATTTCTTTTGAAAAATATTCCGGAAGGGAAATATTATATGGTTGCAAATTTTATAGGATACAAGAAAAAATTTATATCTGATATCACTTTGTCGAAAGAAAATAAATTAATGAAACTTGATCCTATAAATATTGAACCCGCAACAAGCAATCTTTCTGAAGTAAGCATAAATTCGGATAAAAATGATGTGGAATATAAAATTGACAAAAAAGTGGTTAATGTCAGCCAGAATCTTAATACTGCAGGAGGCACAGCTGTTGATGCACTTAAGAATGTTCCCGGCGTTACAGTAGATAATGACGGAAATGTGAGCCTGCGGGGAAGTTCAAATTTTACGGTTCTGGTTGACGGAAAACCTTCTGTATTGACAGGAACAGAAGCATTACAGCAAATCCCGGCAAGTGTTATTGAGAAAATAGAAGTAATTACAAATCCATCTGCAAAATATGATGCCGAAGGTACTGCCGGAATAATTAATATATTAATGAAGAAAAATTCATTGTCGGGTACCAGCGGAATAATAAATGCATCGGCCGGAACAGGAGAAAAATACAGCGGCGACTTTCTTTTTAATTTCAAGAAAAAGAAAATAAATTATTTCATCGGAGCAAACTACCGTGATAATAAAAGCAAATCATTTAATGAAATGTATAAAGAATCAAACATAAATGATACTATTGACTTTTTAACTTCCGATGGAATTCAAAAAAGAAAATATGCAACTTCTTATGTTAAAACAGGATTTGACTACAGCATAAATGACAAAAACAGCATTTCACTTTCGGCTCAGGTCGGAAATGTTGACTTTGACGGCTCGTACAATACCAAATATCACGAATGGATAAATCCCGGCACTGTTGACCTTTACACTTATAATAATGAAATGATGAAGGTTGACGGACTTTATTTCACGTCAAATCTGAGCCACCAGAAGAAATTTAAAAAACCGGGAGCAGAAATTAATTCATTGTTGTTTTTGTCGTATTGGGATGGAGAAAGATATGAAGAAAATAATGAGTATAATACGAATACCGGCTGGGAAACACAAGGGGTAAATCCTGTCAGGTATAGGTATATCAGAAATGAAAACAGAAATGAAATAAGATTTAAGTCGGATTTGACATTACCGCTTGATACAATATATAAAATTGAAACCGGCATACAGGCAAGCACACGTCCTATTCTGTCGGGACAGAAATACCAGCAGTATCAGTACACGTCTGAAAACTGGGTTGACAATGATAATTATAAAAATGACATGGATTTTTATAATAATGTATATGCGGCTTATGCCACATTCTCGGGCAAATGGAAAAAATTCGAATATCAGATAGGTTTGCGGGGAGAATATAATGACAGGTTGCTTAAACAGAAAACCCTCAACAAAAGTTATAAGTACGATAAACTAGATTTCTTCCCTACTGCATCAATATCAAAACAGTTTAAGAAAGACAACCAGCTGCAGTTGAGTTTCAGCAGGAGAATTGAACGTCCTTATGATATGCTTCTTAATCCAATGCCAATGTACAGTGATAAATATTTCAGGGTTTATGGAAATCCGGAACTTCTTCCCGAATACATAAATTCATTCGAACTGAATTATATGAAAAAATATAAATCTTCATATTTTTCAATAGAAACATATTTCCGCCAGAATAATAATACCGTTAATCAGATGTTATTTCTTGATGAAAACGGAGGACTTTATTCTATATTTTATAACATCTCAAAGACATATTATTTCGGAACTGACATATCCGGAAACTTTGACATTACAAAGTGGCTGAGCGTATCACCATCATTCAGCATATACGGTTATCAGTACGAAGATAAAAATATAACTTACAACTTGCCGGATATTCCTTTATCAGGTAATGCAAGGGCAAATCTTAATTTTAAATTAAATAAAACAACAAGAATTCAGTTAACGGGATTTTACAATTCGCCTTACTTCGATATTCAGGGAAGAGCCAATTATATGTTCAATGCGAGCATGTCGGTAAGAAAAGAATTTTTTAAAAAACTCACTGCAGTTGTCAGTCTTAATAATGCCGGTAATATGTTTAAATATTATGCTGAAAATAAAATCAATAATTTATACAATACCTTCAGATCACGAATGGAAGGCAATGTAGTAACTTTCAGCTTAAGCTATAAAATAAATAATTACAGGGCAACACAGAGAAGAGAAGAAGGCATAGACCTAAATGTAAATCAGGGTTTATAGGAAAAAGAAGTCGAGATCCCGGTTGTATCAACCTTCCGTTCTTTACATATTTAGTTAATTAATTTGATTCAATACTCAACAAAAGGTACAATCGGGCTTACTTCTTTAGAAAAATGAAAATATAATTTAAGTAAAACTGTAACAAATGAAAATGGATAAACGTCTTATAAAAAACAAAACAATATTAATTTAAAACGGGAGGAAATAAAATATGAAAACGATAAACTTTAAAAAAACCGCAATGATTATTTCAGCAATCGCATTTTTCGGATTGACAAATGTTGTTGCAAATAATATAAGCACTGAAGAAATCAGGGAAAGCATTGTTGAAAAAGTTACTTATCCTGATTTTGCAAAAGAAGAATCAATACAGGGCAATGTTAATGTCACATTCGGATTTAATGAAGATGGAAGTTTGATTATTTATTCTGTGGTAAGTGACCAGACTGAACTTGCCGATTATGTTAAAAAAACTATTTCGAATTTTAAATTTGCAGATAATAATATTGACCGCGATAAAACATACAGAATAGTAATTGCTTTCAAACTTATTTAGTGCTTTCTTATTTAGTACTTTGAGTTACTTTGTGAATACCTTCGTGGCCTTTGTGGTAGGGTGATTCTAAATAAAAATACCAATATTAGCAGTTATTACAGGAGTTTTTTAATATTAAATTATCCCGAATTTGAATAAAAACAATCAAATTCGGGGTTTTATTTATTATTGTTTTAAATTTTAAACACGTGTCACCGCCTACGGGGCTTAAATGTTTTTCTATTTTTATTTTCTACCAACATCGCGTCCCGTATGGGACGAAACGTTGGTAGAATGATATAATCCGATTTATTTGAAGTTCCATAGGAACGATACAAAATAATTAGTAGGATGATAGGTATTTATAAGTTTTTTGCAAAAAATCAGCGAATTATCGGAAATATTTTTATCTCGCAGAGTCGCAAAGAAAATAAAATCAGTAAGGTGTTCAGTATTTACATTTTTTACTGATTACTGACTACTGGCTACTTTTTTTATTTCCCTTTATCAAGTCCGCGTTTTTTCAACAGCGGAGTTATATCAGGTTCGCTGCCTCGGAAACGTTTATAAAGCACCATCGGTTCTTCAATATTTCCCATTTCAAGAATATTTTTTCTGAACGATTCTCCGGTTTTTCTGTCGAAGATGCCGTTTTTCAGGAATAATTCAAATGCATCCGAGTCGAGCATTGCCGACCAGGTGTAACTGTAATATCCTGCCGAATATCCGCTTGTGAAAATATGATTGAAATATGTGCATCTGAACCTTGTACGTATTTCAGGAATGAGTCCGAGCGCATTGAGTTTATCGGCTTCAAATTTCATAATGTCGCCTGTAATAGGTTCGGTGATTGTGTGCAGATACATGTCAAGTAATGATGCGGCAAGATATTCGGTTGTTGTAATGCCCTGATTGAAGAATTGAAAATCTGTGATTTTTTTAATTAATGAATCGGGAATTGTTGTACCGGTTTTATAATGCTTTGCATAAAGTTTCAAAACATCGGGATATAAAGCCCAGTTTTCGAGTATTTGTGAAGGCAGTTCAACGAAATCCCTCGGTATTGTCGCTAAGCTGATATAACTGCATTGCAAAAATGAACACTGTATCACATGTCCCATTTCGTGATAAACGGATTTTACTTCCGACAAAGTAAGTAATGCAGGTTCTCCTTTTTGTGGTCTTGAGTAATTTGCGGTTACGGTACATATAGGTCGTATGTTTTTGCCATCCTTTTTATACTGACTTTTATAATTGTTCATCCATTCACCCGGTTTTTTATTCGGGCGGTAAAATAAATCAAGATAAAAAGTACTGATTAAACTATCGTTTGCATCACGTATTTCATAAAAACAAATTTCAGGTTCGTACTTGGGAACATCTGCAATTTCTTTTATTTTAATTCCGTATAATTTATTTAAAACATTAAACATTCCCTGTTTTACCTTTTCAATTTCGAAATATGGTTTGAGTTGTTCGTCGTTTATGTTATATTTTTCTTTTCGTAGTTTTTCGGCGTAAAACCTGATGTCCCATGGTTCTATTTTAAGGTTTTTATTTTCCTTTTTTATCATTTTGTTATATACTTCAAGCTCTTCCTTTGCATTTTCCAGTGCAGGCGTCCATAAATTCATAAGGAAAGTAATTGCCTTTTCGGGAGTTTTAGCCATGTTGTCTTCAATTATATATTCGGCATAAGTTTTATATCCGAGCATTTTGGCTTTTTCGAGTTTCAGCGATAACATTTTTTTTGCAATTTCCTTATTATCGTTTTCATTGTTGTTGTTGCCTTTGTTTGTGTATGCCTTAAATAATTTTTCGCGCAGATTACGTTTTTCCGAGTACTTCATAAACGGTGTATAAACCGGATTTTGCAAACCTATTATCCATTTGCCTTCCATTTTAGCATCTTTTGCCGCTTGTGCCGCATCGTTGATTAAACTCTGCGGAAGTCCAGCAAGGTCTTCTTTTTTGTCAATCACTATTTTGAAACCGTTTATTTCCCTTAAAACATTGTCGCCGTATTTCTGGCTTAACATCGAGAGTTCATCATTTATTTCTTTTAATCTTTTCTGTTGTGTTTCGTTTAGATTAGCGCCGCTCTTGATGAAATTTTTATATGTTTTTTCAAGAAGGCGTTTTTGCTCTACGTTCAGGTTAAGCTTTTCTTTTGATGCATAAACAGATTTCACTTTTTCGAAAAGTTTTTTGTTCATCAGGATAGCATCGTAATGCTGCGAAAGCATTGAACCGATTTCACCGGCGCTTTTCTGAAGCGTATCATTAGTCTTTGCATCAATAAAGCAATAAAAAATACAGCTTATTCTTTCGAGTAAACCTCCGCTGTATTCTATGGCTTCAATGGTATTTTTAAATGTCGGTGTTTCTTTATTGCTGGCAATAACCTTAATTTCATCATCATGAAGTTTTATTGCTTCTTTGAATGCAGGAAGAAAATGTTCGTTTTTTATTTTGTCGAAAGGCGGAACATCGTAAGGAGTTTTAAATTCGCTCAGAAGAGGATTATCGGATAAATTCTTTTCATTTTTCTGTGTGCACGATATTGCCAGCGACATGCAAAATAAAATTGCCAGATAACTTTTTTTCATAATTTCGAAGATTTTTAATGAAGAGCAAAAATAAGAAAAAATAGTTTAAAGTTTAATGTTTAAAGTTTAAAGTTCTCGGAGATATAGTCTTCAGTGGTTATTGATTTATTGTTTAATTGCTAAATTGTTAAACTTCGATATTTTTAAACTTCAGAAACCAGTAGAAATTTTAAAAAAGTTTCCCGCAAAGTGACGCAAAGTAATTCGTAAAGTCCGCAAAGAACATGAAATCAATAAGGTGTTCAGTATTTATATTTTTTACTGAATACTGAATACTGAATACTGACTACTGATTACTGACTACTTTGTTTTATTTCCCTTTATCAAGTCCGCGGTTCTTCAATAAAGGAGTAATGTCGGGTTCAGCTCCGCGGAAGCGTTTGTATAAAACCATCGGTTCTTCGGTATATCCTTTTTCAAGAACGTTTCTTCTGAATGACTCGGCTGTTTTCTTATCAAATATTCCTTTTTGTTTGAATAATTCAAATGCATCGGTGCTTATAATTTCTGCCCATATATAGCTGTAGTAACCAGAAGAATATCCGCCGCTGAAAATATGGCCGAAATAAGTGCAACGGTATCTTGGATCTATTTCTGAAATTAATCCCAGTGATTTCATTTTATCTTTTTCAAATTTCATGGGGCATTCATCAAAAGGTTTTGTAATAGTATGAAAATCCATGTCAAGAATTGATGCAGCAAGATATTCAACGGTTATGAATCCCTGGT
>JAQUPB010000044.1 GCA_029004185.1 Bacteroidales bacterium
ACAGTAGCGTGCATGAATTTCACTGTCTCTCTGGGTTTGAACCTTGTTGTAACAATAAAACCTTTTATTTTCTTACTCACTCTTTTAGCAAGATCCCAGACAGCAACCGAATCTTTTCCCAGGCTGTTTGCAACAACAAGCCTATCGCCATACATTTCGTATGCCTCAGCAATAAGCGTGAGCGACCTGTCAACTTTTTGTTTGAAATTTAAAGAGTCAACAAGCATTTTTAAATCATCATTGTTTTTTAATAAATTCATTTTTACCTCCTTTGATTTTAGTTTTGTTATGTTTTTTAATTTACTTCAACACGTGAAAGATGTTTTCTTTCAATTTTCATCAGAAATTCTTTTTCTGCATTTCTTTTTATTTTAAAATACTTTGTTCTTTTCCTTAACCGCACCATCATTCTACCCCATCTTAAATTAGTCCAAACGCGTTCATGAACATAATAAAGAGCTATTTTACTGAATACTTCAACACCTCCGATAGAAAATGCAACCACTGCTCTGCCTGTTAACAACCATGAAATAAAAACAGTGTCGCAAGTTCCTACAAGACGCCATGAAATTGCTTTAATTATACTTTTCAAAGGCCGATCTTTGATTTTTATACCAATTGCTCCCTTGGTTTTCTTTCTTATAAACAAATTTTCTATTATCATGTTTTACCTGTATTTAATGAATATCCCGTTTATTTTCAATCGTAAAATGTTAATTTATGTAATTCGTTACTTAAATATTTAATACTATGTCTATCGATTTAGTCGACAAAGATAATATTTTTTTTTATTCTCAAAATATTTTCTCAAAAAAATATTAACAATTTTACATTTTATTTATAAACACACTGATTATTAGCATCAAAAAGGACGATTCGAAGGATTTTTAAATTAATTCATGATATTTACTTAAATAAATAATTTTAATATGTTCATTTGTTTCATTTTTTTTTACTTTCGTAAAATCAAAAAAAAAACAAAATGTTTGGAATTTACACCTCAATAAAAGTTTATTTAATATTTATTATAGTTGTTGTTTTTGTTTCAGCTAATTATTCTCAAACCAATCCTGCTCCTAAAAACCCATCAAGAACTGCAAGAATTCAGCCTCAGGATACAATAGGAAACACGAAAGATGCCAAATTGAATTTTTCCGGCGGCAATTATCAGGATGCTCTTAAACAATATTTATTATTGTTAAAGAAAGACACTTCTAATTCACTTTTAAAGTATAAAGTTGCTCTTTGTTATTTATATACGAATATGGATAAATTAAGAGCAATTCCTCTACTCGAGAGTGTGGTAAAAAAAGATAAAAGTAATTACGATGCTTTGTACGAACTTGGAGTTGCTTACAAATATGCAAACAGATTTGAAGATGCAATTAATTATTTTAATAAGTTCAGAAGAGAACTACCGAAAGGAAAAGATTATAAAGATGTTCCCGCATCGCTACAGATAGAAATGTGTTATAATGCAATGGAGCTTGTACGAAATCCAGTAAATGTTACTTTTGAAAACATGGGACCATATGTAAATTCCGAATTTCCGGATTATAATCCATATGTTCCCGGTGATGAATCTTTTCTGGTTTATTCATCAAAAAGAACCGGAAACATGAGAGGACAAGAGGGCATAATACAATTAGACTACGATGGTTATTTAATGCCCGATGCATATATTTCCTATTATAAAAATCATAACTGGACAAAAGCAAAAAACTTTGGCGGTACTTTCAACTCCGATCTGGTTGAAGATGTCGTCGGCTTGTCTGAAAACGGAAACATGATGTTTCTATATTTTGACAATTATTACGGATTTGGCGATATTTTTATTTCTGAAAGAAAAGGTAAATCATTCGGAAAACCCGAAATCGGAAGCTATAACATTAACGGGAAGACGCTTGAAATGTCTGCAAGTGTTACTGAAGACGGTCAAAAACTGTACTTTTCAAGTGATCTGGAAAATTTAACGGGAATAAAAGATATTTTTATTTCAAAGAAATTGCCTGATGGTGAATGGGGAACACCGGTTAAATTGAGCAAACGTATAAACACCGAATGGGACGAGGACTTTCCGTACATTACCGACGACGGTAAAACTCTTTACTTTTGCTCACAGGGACACAACAGCATGGGAGGATATGATATTTTCAAATCTGTCTGGAGCAATAATGAAAATGACTGGAGCGAACCTGTTAATATAGGTTATCCTATTAATACCATTGATGATAACAAAACAATATCTTTTAACTCTGATAAAAGACACGGATATATATCAGCATTTCGTCCGGAAGGATATGGCGACTTGGATATTTACAGAGTAACTTTTAATGACATCCCGCCAAAACCCACATTGGTTTCAGGATTTATTGTTTCACAGGATTCGGTTAATATAGTTCATAAATTAAAACAGATTGCCGATACCGCAGTAAAAGACACCTTGATGAAACCTTTCATAAAAGACCTGAAAGTAAATATCGAAATTAATGTTTCTACAAAATCTACAAAAAAACTTGTCGGCACATATAAGCCAAATCCCGTAACAGCGAAATATGTGATGCTGCTGCCACCCGGTGAATATAATGTAGAAATAAAAGGTGAAGGTTTTGAAAAAAATATTTGCCCGCTTACTATCGGAGACTTTGAATTTTATGTTCCTGAAATAAAAAAGAATCTTGCTTTGCCAATAAATAAAGCACCTGTTTTCAATTTCCCTAAAGTCCAGCAAAATAACGATAAACAAATAAAATAATGCATCTCAAACTTTCAAAACCATTAGCATTTATTGATATTGAAACCACCGGAATAAATGTTACTACCGACAGAATCATTGAGCTTTCAATATTTAAAGTAAATATTGATTACAGCACTGAAACAATTACATACCGCATTAATCCGGGTATTCCCATTCCGCCTGAAAGCACAAAAATTCACGGAATAAAGGATGATGATGTTAAAGATTGCCCTGTTTTTTCAGCGCTGGCAGTAAAAATAAATAATGTTTTATCAAATTGTGATATTGCCGGATATAATTCAAACAGGTTCGATATTCCCATTTTAGTTGAAGAATTCTACCGTGCCGAAATTGACTTTGACATCAGTAAAAGAAAACTCGTTGATGTTCAGAACATTTTTCACAAAATGGAACAGCGTAATTTAATTGCCGCATATAAATTTTACTGCAACAAAGAATTAAAGAATGCCCACAGCGCCGAAGCTGATGCCAAAGCGACATATGAGGTTTTTGTTTCCCAGTTAGAAAAATATAATGAATTAAAAGATAAAGACATAAATTTTCTTCACGATTTTTCATGCGCAGGAAATTTCGCCGACCTTATAGGCAGAATTGCATATAACGAAAAAGGCATTGAAATATTTAACTTCGGAAAGCACAAAGGAAAAATCGTTTCGGAAGTTTTAAAAAAAGAACCATCATATTACAACTGGATGATGGATAGCGATTTTCCACTTTCAACAAAAAGAGTTCTAACGGCAATAAAACTGAGAGACTTTAATAAATAAGTTAATGGTTAATGGTTAATGGTTAATCGTTAATCGTTAATTGTAATTCTAACTAATTTATGATTTTAACCCAAAACTTAAAATATTGATTTTTCTTACTGTTAACAATTAACAAATAACGATTAACTGTTCTACATGAAAATAATTTGCATCGGATACAATTACAAAGAGCATGTAAAAGAGACAAAAGCTGTAATGCCGGCAGAACCATTGTTTTTTCTAAAACCCGAAACATCGCTTATTCTGAACAATCGTCCTTTCTTCTATCCTGATTTCTCAAATAACATTCATTATGAAGTTGAAATTCTCCTGAGAATTTGCAAAGTCGGGAAAAACATTCAGGAGAAATTTGCAAACTCATACTTTAAAGAAATCGGAATTGGAATAGACATCACTGCACGCGACTTACAGGAAGAATGCATAAAAAAGGGACTGCCTTGGGAAAAATGCAAGAGTTTTGAAGGCTCAGCTCCTGTCAGCGATTTTATCAAGAAAGATGAATTCAAAAATATTTACGACATTAATTTTCATTTAAACATCAACGGAAAAACGGTTCAGAAAGGCAATACAAACGACCTGATTTTTTCTTTCGAAAAAATAATTTCTCATGTTTCAAAATTCATGACATTGAAAATAGGAGATATTATTTTTACGGGCACTCCTTTTGGTATAGGTCCTCTTAAACTCGGCGATAAAATCGAAGCATTTATTGAAGGGAATAAAATGCTAGGATGCATGGTAAAATAATTATTCTTTTCTCAACTCTTCGTAAAATCCAATCAGTTTTTCAATAATTGCATCGTTGTTGTATTTTTTAACAACAAGCTGCCGCGCATTATTTCCTATTCTTTTGCAGTAATCTTCATCTTCGGCGCATTTACCTATTGCCGAAAGAAATTCCTCAGGCGTATCGGCAATGAGGATGTTTTCACCGTTGGTGCAATCAATGCCTTCGGCTCCCACAGTTGTTGAGATAACTGTTTTGCCGAGCGCCATTCCTTCAATAATTTTCACACGCATTCCGCTTCCCGAAAGTAACGGAACAATCATTATGCTTTTAGATAACATAAATTCCTTTGCACTTTCCACTTCACCCACATAAACAATATTTGGAACATTCAAGTTTTTCAACCATCCCGGAGCATTTTTACCGGCAAGATAAAATTTTAATTGCGGATATTTTTTTAATACCTGTTGCCATACATTGCTAATAAACCATTTAACAGCTTCCTGGTTTGGCATCCAGTTCATGCTTCCTATGTGAAATAATGAAGGAAATTCTTCTCTCCCGCCTTGAATGTTATAATTCTCAATATTTACACCAATTGGAATATTAGCGACCGGTATTGTGGATCCGAGTTTTTTAATTGTTTCGGCGTCTTTCCCTGATATCGCTGCAATACCGTCATATTTATCGAGCATAGCCAATTCGTATTTCTTCAATCTTTTAAATAAAATATTAAGATATTTTTTCTTCAGAGGATTTCTACAGCTTTTCGATAATCTCTGCCATATAAGAAATTCAATGTTATGTTCGCGTAAAACAACTTTCGCATTTGAACATTTACGTATCGTCTGAAGATACGGCACAATAAAAAGACTCTCTATCTGAATAATGTCAAATATTTCCGACTTAAGCACTTCAATAAGTTTTTTCTCAAAAGATTTATCATAAAACCTCACGATGTTATATGATTTATCCGAAAATAAATTTAAAAAAGCACAGATGAATCTCACATCAGTATCAACAAATACAGATTCTATTTTGGTTTTTCTTCTGTAATCTTCAGGAATATTTCCGGGCTCAATAAAGTGTTTGGGAGTGTTTATTGCTAAAAGCTTAACTTCATTATTCTTTTTTATCAAACCATCGGTAATAGTGTTTATAGCTATACTGCTTCCTTCATTAAAAGGATACGGAATTTTATTGCAAATCTGAAGAATCTTCATTTACTTTTTATTATTTTTAATTCCGAAAATTTTTCCGAAAAACATTGCATATGCTTCCCTGTTAAATATCGTGGAATCGCTAGTAGCCTTTATGGTCAGCAAAACACCAACAGGAAATAAAACCATTGAGGCCATCCACATTCCCGAAAATGCAGAAATAACACCTTCTTTAACCATTTCTTCTCCTGTTTTCGATAAAACATGAAATATCACAAAAAAGACAATTGAAACAACAACAGGCATTCCGAAGCCGCCTTTCCTGATTATCGCCCCAAGAGGCGCTCCTATGAAAAACAAAATCAAACAGGCAAATGACAAAGTAAATTTTCTATGCCATTCTATTTTGTTCCTTGCTATGTATTTTTTCCCGATTTGCTGGTCTTCATTGTAATAAAAAACAGATTCTTTTGTTCCTCTGATAAAATTCACTGATGCCTCCATTATCTTGTTCCTGTCGTCTTTCCTGAAATTTGAAATTATGTCCTGATTTTTATAAACTATACTTTTGGTTGATGTATCCTTACTGTTCTTTTTATAATTTTCACTTAAATAATAAAATTTCTGAAAAATGTCATAAGCATATTTTTTTTGTGCGGAATCTTTCTGTTTTTTCAACGAATCAATTTCTTTGCGCAATTGCTTTATGTTAAGCATCTGAAAATTATCTTTAAACAAACCTTCATCGGTTCTTGTCATTGAAAAAGAAGTTAAATCGAAACGTACGTTTTGTTCGGCAAATTTTATTCTCTGAAAAGGATATGAATAAGATTTATCGTTGGCAGGGTTTTGTTTCTCATTATAATTATAACCGTTGAATAATTTCAATAAAAGAAACTTTTTATCTTTTGTCATATACATTTTTCCGCTATCGGCAGAAGTAAGACTATAACCTCCCATGCTGCCCGTGTGGTCATATATCATTATATTGCGAACTGTCTGGCCATCGGGTTCTTTTTTTGATACTTTTATTACATAACCGTCAATCTCATCATAAAAAATTCCTTCTCTTATATTGAAAGCAGGCTTTTGTTCCCTGATATCATACAGCAGTGAGCCGAATTTCAGATTTGCCACCGGTAAAATATAATTGGAAAAATAAAAAGCAATAAAGCACATTGCTATTGTAAGAATAACAAGCGGTCTCATTGTTTTTTGCAATGAAACACCCGCGGCTTTTATAGCAACAAGCTCATTATTTTCGGCAAGATTTCCGAATGTCATTATCGATGAAAGCAAAATTGCAAGCGGCAATGCCAACGGAACAAAAGTCGCCGAAGCATAAACCAGAAGTTTCGCAAGCATATACCATTCAAGCCCCTTCCCTACCAAGTCATCAACGTATTTCCATAAAAACTGCATCAACAACACAAATATTGCAATAAAAAATGTTGCAATGAAAGGATTCACATAAGATTTTAATACAAGAATATTCAGTCTTTTCATGAATTCTATTTCACACTATTACTATCTTTTTTAAAACTCCTCAATACTTCTTCAGGGTCTTTGCCAAGCACCGACAATGCATCTTTTGCAACACCCACATTTATATCATTCGGGTATTTCTCAATAAATTCGCGATATAGCGCTCCGGCGGTTTTTATGTTGTTTAAATGCAAATCATATATTATTGCTTTTTGCAGCAATGCGTCAGGAGCTTTCGGGCTATCGGGATATTTTTTACAAATCTGATCCAGAAATTCTATTCCACCCTGAATGTTCCCGATTGTTACGGAAACCACAGCCAATTTAAATAAGTATCTCGGTGAGAGTGAATCATCGGGAAAACGCCTGCAGTAATCCTCGCAGGCAACAATGTAATCGTTAGCCAGTTGCTTGTCTTTCCTGATGTCGCTTTTTTTCATTTTTTCCTCAAGCAGCATTATTTTTTTATTACTTTTATTTTTTGAAGGTCCGCAGCCTGCAATGATTACCGCGGCAATTCCGATTATTAATATTTTTCCTTTTGTTATCATATATTTTTATTTTGCTGAAAATTTCATCTTATAATCAACATCAACATTTCCTTTGCTTATATCATTAAGTTTTCTTTTCAGAAGCCGTCTTTTTAACGGACTCAAATGGTCAACGAATAATTTCCCCCTGGTATGGTCGTATTCGTGTTGAACTATTCTTGCAGTGATTCCGTCAAAACATTCTTGATGAAAATTAAAATTTTCATCATAGTAACTTATTTTTATTTCCGAAGGTCTGTACACGTCCTCGCGAAGCTTGGGAAAACTCAGGCATCCTTCATTAAAGAGCCATTTTTTGCCGTTTTCTTCAACAATTTCCGCATTAATAAAAACCCTTTTAAAATCTTTCAGTTTGGGTTCATCTTTACTGTATGGATTTCCGTCAATAACAAAAAGCCTGAGGGAAAAACCGATTTGCGGAGCGGCAAGTCCCACGCCATTTCCCGCATACATTGTTTCAAACAAATCATCAATGAGCTTTTGCAAATCCTTATAATCTTTTCCGATATCCTTTGCAACTGCTCTTAAAACATTATTTCCGTATGATAAAATAGGATAAATCATTTTGTTTTTAACTCCAGATATGTTTGCAATATCAATGTGGCACTTATTTTGTCAGTAAGCGATTTATTCTGTCTTGTTTTCTTATTAACTCCGCTGTCAAGAATTGTTTTTGCTGCAATTTTTGATGTAAATCTCTCATCAATCCTTTCAACGGGTATTTCCGGAAATTCCTTTTTCAACGATTTCAGAAATATTTCAATGTAATTCTCTGCTTCCGACGGTTCATTACTGAAACGCCTGGGTTCACCAACAACAAAACATTCAACATTTTCTTTTTTCGTATACTCTTTCAAAAAAAACAATATATCTTTCGAATGAATTGTTGTAAGAGAAGTGGCAATAATTTGCAAAGGGTCGGATACTGCAATTCCCACTCTTTTCGTTCCGTAATCTATTGCTAAAACTCTTGCCATTTTTATTAAGGTGCAAATATAAATAAAAAAATATATGGTTACATAATGTTTTGTATTGATAAAAATAGTCTCCGTTATAAAATAATATTTTTGATAGTTAACAAAAAAGCCGACTATAAAATCGGCTCTTTGTATTAATTTCAAATCTTTTACGGCAATTTTACCTCATATATTTTTCCGTTTATTGTTACAGTGAGTTTTTCATCGCAGGTGCCGTCACCGAAATCAACTGTTCTGTCAACGCCATCAGCAGGTGTAAGAACCAACGTTCCGCTTTCTATATATTTGCAAGCACGTGCAATTTTTAGTCCTTTTGTAATTTGTGCAGAAAAGTTCTTGCCCTCAACATTAATTCCGTTTCCACTGCCTGTGATTAAAATTACGTCATCGGAAATAAAAGGCCAATGCGTGCTTTCACCCTCAATCCATTCAATGTCATGAGTTGACTGCCATGAGATGACCTGTTTTGCTAACGAAGTTAACTTCCCTCCGGTTACTTCAACATGCCATACCAGATTATGCGTTCCGTTGGTAATGCCTATGTGACCTTTATTAGTAATAGTTTTTGTACCTTCAACTAAAATGTCATTGTGGTAATAATTTTGCGGAGTTATTGTAACTACAGTGTTTGAATCGGTATATTTACCGGAAAACACCGCAATAATTTTACCGCTTCTTGTAACTCCGTCTTCGCCAACACATCCAATACCAAAATCTATTGTTAAAGTTGCCGGAAATGTTGTTAAGCTTGAAATGGTAATTGTAGCGCAAGTGCTTGTGTCAATGGCTCTGTTTCCGCGTACACTCGGGTCTTTCTGTTTTATGCCATTATCAACTTCTTTAAAAATGCCGTTAAAAGCATTTTCTGCTGTTGAAAGGTCCATTGCTGAGCGTGTGTCTTTGTCTTCTTTATCTTTCTTACACGATGTGTAAGTAATTGCCATTGCAAACAATGCAATAAATGATAAGTAAGTTAATTTTTTCATAGTAAAATGTTTTTGTTAATATTTCATTAATTATACACTAAACTTATATTTTACCCTATATGAATCACCCATTATTTTTTTACAAATATAATAAAAGAATATTTAAATTTATTCTTTTCATCGGGGAAAAAATTGGTTTTTGAAGAAATCTTCCATTTATTCATGTCAATTTCAGGAAAAAAGACATCGCCTTCGAAACTTTCATATACTTTTGTGAAATATATTTTACCTGCCACATCAATTGACTGGCGGTATATTTCCGCTCCTCCTACAATAAAAACTTCGGCATCGTTGACGGCTACCTTCAGCGCTTCTTCCAGCGAACTCACTGCAATACAGCCATCCGCCTTGTAATCTTTTTGTTTTGTAATTATTACTGAAGTCCTTCCCGGCAATGGTTTCCCGATTGACTCAAACGTTTTTCGTCCCATAATAATATGATGTCCCATGGTGATGCTTTTGAAATGGGCAAGGTCAGCAGGTAAATGCCATATCAGCTTGTTGTCTTTACCTATCACATTATTTTCGGCAACAGCTACAATTATTGAAACTACAGTCATAATATTTTTTTATATTTATTCAGTAAAAATTATTTTCAAATGTCAGAATGAACCATACATAATTTTTAAAAATTAATGTTTTTGTGATTAAAAAAAAATCATGTAGGTTTGCCAAAATTACTTCAAAATGATCAAAGTTCAAAATATTCACAAGACATATGAAAATCTTGAAGTCCTTAAGGGAATAAACCTCGAAATTAAAAAGGGGGAAGTGGTTTCTGTTGTAGGAGCTTCGGGTGCAGGAAAAACAACATTGCTGAATATTATAGGAACTCTCGACAAATGCGACTCGGGAATTGTTGAAATCAATAACATTCAGGTAAATAAATTCAACGATAAAAAACTATCGGAATTCAGGAATAAAAATATCGGTTTCGTTTTTCAGTTTCACCATCTTTTACCTGAATTTACTGCACTTGAAAATGTAATGATTCCCGCTTTCATATGCAACACCAATAAAAAAGAAGCGGAAGAAAAAGCAAGAAAGTTGTTTGATTTTCTGAATATCGGCAATAAAACCGAAAACAAACCATCGCAACTTTCAGGCGGCGAACAGCAAAGGGTTGCGGTGGCAAGAGCATTGATAAATAATCCGCTCATAGTACTGGCTGATGAACCTTCCGGCAACCTGGATTCAGTTAATGCAAAAGAATTACACTCATTGTTTTTTAAACTCAGGGAGCAATACAACCAGACTTTTTTAATCGCCACCCATAACAGTGATTTCGCCGATATGGCCGACAGAAAGCTGACTATAAAGGACGGGATGATTTTGTAAAAAGAGTTTTCAGATTTCGGTTTTTTGTTCGAAGTCATGCAAACCCTTGCATTCTATTTATTCTTGCCGGAAAATACTTTACCGTTTTAAAAAAGTTTCACATAGATTTATTCAAAAAACAATAATTTTTAGCAGGTTCTTTTAACTTTAAACTGAAGACTGAAAACCGGAAACTAAATCCTTAACTTTTTTTAACAATAAATTGATTGTTTATTCGTACCTTTGCAACGAATTTTAAACATATAACATAATGAAAGCATCAAACACAATTTTAGTACCGATTGACTTTAATGAACAATCGTTAATTGCACTTGGACAGGCATGCCACGTTGCACGAAAAATGAGACTGGACATTACATTACTTTATGTAATGGAAGAAACAGGGATAATTGCTTATATATTCACTGAAGACCAAAGTGAAAAGATGAAAGAAAAAATCCTTGAACGTCTCAACAAACTGGCGGAAATAACTTCCAAAAAAGAAGGAATACAAATCAAAACGATGATTGCCCGCGGCAGAATTTATTCAAAAATAGTTGAAACTTCCGAATTGATAAATGCTAAATTTATTATACTCGGAACAAGAAGTGAAATCGAAAAGGGAAGAAAAGCCACAGGAGCAAACTCATCACGTGTTATACGTTATGCGAATTGTCCGGTAATTTCTATCAACGGAAAAAATCATTACAACGGATGCAGAAATATTTTACTTCCCCTCGACTTAACAAAGCAGACAAGGCAAAAAGTAACAAAAGCAATAGATATTGCAAAGTCTTTCGGCTCTACAATTAAAGTTATGTCAGCTTTAATGAGCGAACAGGATTATGTGATCAAGAAGCTCAAAGGACAGATTAACCAGGTAAAGGATTTTATAGAAGAGAAAAACATAAAATGCACTGCTGAAATAGTAAAGACAACGAAAAAGGAAAAAACACTTGCGCAAGCAATATTAAGTTATGCAAAAAAACAAAAGGATATCGACATGATAATTCTTATGACTCAGCAGGAAGTTAACTGGGTTCAGTTTTTTGTCGGCTCTACTGCAGGTGAAGTAATACGAACTACCGATATTCCGGTAATGACCATTACACCTTCACATTTTGATGCAACAAGACAACTTCTTGCTTATTAAGAATACCTGACAACCGCAAAATGTATGCAGAAATAATTTCAATCGGCGATGAAATCTTAATCGGACAGGTTGTAAATACTAATTCTGCGTGGCTTGCGGAACAGCTTAATCTTCTCGGAATAAAAATCGCACAAATCACAGTTGTTGCAGATATTCCGGCAAACATCATTAAATCTCTCGATGATGCATCCATAAGGGCTGACCTGATTTTAATAACAGGAGGATTAGGTCCCACAAAAGACGATCGCACAAAACAAACTCTCTGCAAATATTTTAACACAAAACTTGTTTTAAATAATGATGTTTATGAAGATATTGAGAAATTCTTTGCAATAAGAGGCATTCCCATAACCGAACTAAACCGGAAGCAGGCAGAAGTTCCCGAAAACTGTAAAATATTCCGTAATAAAACAGGTACAGCACCGGGAATGTGGTTCGAAAAAAACGGGAAAGTATTTGTTTCAATGCCAGGTGTTCCTTTTGAAATGAAGGAAATGATGCGAAAATATGTTCTTGCTGAAATCACAAATCATTTCAAAACAGAGGCAATATTTCATAAAACCATTTTAACCCAGGGCAAAGGCGAATCTTTTCTTTCCGATCTTATTGAAGAATGGGAAACAAACCTTCCCGATTTCATTAAACTTGCTTATCTCCCATCGCCTGGTATTGTAAGGTTACGTCTTTCAGCTTATGGAAAAGAGAAGAGCAAGCTAATTAGCGAAGTTGAAAAGCAAGTTGAAAAACTGAAAAATATTATCCCTGAATTTATTTATGGTTACGATAATGAAACGCTCGAAGAAATTGTGGGTAACCTTTTAAAATCGAAAAACAAAACATTATCAATTGCCGAGAGTTGCACCGGCGGCTATATTTCTCATAAAATAACGGGCATTTCCGGTAGCTCCGATTATTTCGCCGGTGCTGTAATTTGCTACTCGAATGATGTAAAAATAAATGAACTCGGTGTTTCCCCTGTAAATATAGAAAAACAAGGAGCCGTGAGTGAAGAAGTGGTTATTGAAATGGCAAAAGGAGTTAAAGAAAAGCTAAAAACCGATTATGCTGTTGCAACTTCGGGAATTGCTGGTCCCACAGGTGGAACAGACAAAAAACCCATAGGCACCACATGGATTGCAATAGCTTCACCGCATAATGTTTTTGCACAAAAGTTTTTATTCGGCAACAACAGGGAAAGGAATATACAAAGAGCTTCAATTACTGCCCTGAATATGTTAAGGAAAGAAATTCTTAAAAACATTTGATATTTCACGGAAATTATACGTATATTTGCAATTCTTTAAAACGCATAAAAAATTAAAACAATGTCAAGAATTTGCCAGATAACAGGAAAGAAAGCAATAAGCGGACACAAGGTTTCGCATTCGAACATAAAAACAAACCGTAGATTCAACCCGAATTTGCAGGACAAGAAATTTTTTATTCCCGAAGAAAATAAATGGATAACTCTTAAAGTTTCCACCGAAGGAATAAGGAATATAAACAAAAAAGGCATTTCTGCCTGCCTCAAGGAAGCACGGGAAAAAGGTTTTACTAAAAAGTAATCGAAAGATTAAAAGATTAAAAAATTAAGGAGAGATTATTTCTCTCCTTTTTTATTACAGCAAAAAATTAAAACTGGCTAAGATTTAGTTATTATTATTAAAATGATTTGTTCGTTATTTTTATTATATTTGTATAATATATTTATATTAGGATACTTCATAAATAACAAATAAAATCTCTTACCATGAAAAAAATTATATTTTTCCTTTCAATATGCCTGATTGCCCTATCTTATAAACCAGCATCAGCAATTACCTACAAATATGTATTGTTAGTCGGCGATACAGCAGTTCTTTCCGTAACCAATGCCAATGGTACAATACAATGGCAGGAATCGGAAGACTCTCTCTCATGGTCCGATATTTCAGGCGCCACTACCAGTCAGGTTACAGTTGTTGCAAGAACATCCGGTACCGGATATCGTTATTTTCGTGCAAAAGTTACCAATGCGGCAACATGTACAAACCAGCCTTGGTACAGCAATAATATAAAGCATAAAATAGTGACCAGCATCACACAGGTACTTGTTGGCGATTTCTTCCAGGGCGGCATTGTATTCTGGACCGACGGTGTTTCTGTTGTGCGCATTTCATCGGCACTTGACCAGTACAGCGGAATGACCATGCAGTGGGGATGTCCAGGAACTCACATTCCAGGTGCAACAAGTACAATCAATGGTCCCGCCAACACTACTGCTATATTAGCCGGTTGCGCTGACCGACCTATTGCAGCAAGTGTTTGCGACTCACTCACTCTGAACAGTTACACCGACTGGTATCTTCCAGCTAAAGATGAACTAAACTATTTATACCAGCAAAGAGCGCTCTTTGGTAATTTCACCTTTGGCTATTATTGGAGTAGTACCTGTGTTAGCACAACTGCCGCATGGGGACAAGATCTTCTGAATGGCGGGCTCAGTAACTGCCCTCACAACTATTCTGAACCCGTACGTTGTATCCGCAAATATGCATCGCCTACTGCACCGAAATTATACAATGCCAATTCGGTAACAAGCGAACCCTTAAATCCGAATATTACCACACAACCGGTGGCTCAGGTAAAATGTCTGGGAACCAGCTTGTATTTTTTTATAACTGCAGACGGCTCTCAACCCCTTACTTACAAATGGCAAAAAAATGAAGTGGATGTTCCTTCTTCAAATAATGATACTTTATTTATTACAAACGTTACTCTTGCCGATACAGGAAATTACCGATGTATTGTTTCGAATGAATGTGACAGCGATACGAGCAATAATGCTCATTTAACAGTTCCTTTACCAACAATAACCGTTAACTCACCAACAATATGCATCGGCGCAACTGCAACACTCACTGCAAGCGGCGCAGTAAATTACAGTTGGAGCACAGGTTCAACAAATAATCCATATACTGTTAGCCCGACAACAACCATAACATATTATATTACCGGAACCGACGGAAGCGGTTGTTCAAATACTGCTCAGGCTGTTGTAACCGTAAATTCTTTACCGACGATAACGGTAAATTCGGCAACAATATGCAGGGGAGAAACAGTAACGCTCACTGCAAGCGGTGCAGTAAGTTATAGTTGGAACACCGGTTCAACTGTTAATCCATACAGTGTGAGTCCTACAACAACGATAACATATTCTGTAACCGGAACCGATGGGAACAGTTGTGCAAATACAACGCAGACTGTTATAACTGTAAATCCTTTACCAACAATAACGGTAAACTCAGCAACAATATGCGAAGGAGAAACGGCAACACTTACTGCAAGCGGCGGAAATAATTACACATGGAGTACAACCTCAATCGAAAATCCATATACTGTAAATCCGACAGTAACGACAACATATTTAGTAACCGGAAATGATGGGAACGAATGTGCAAACACCACGCAAACAATTGTAATCGTTAATGAATTACCTGTCGACATCAATGAATTGGTTTTGACAAAATCCTCAGAAATAACAGCAGATGGTAACACAATTGTTCTTGACCATTTTAATAATTCTACCACAGGAGAACTTCATGCAACTATAACTTATGTTCAAAGTATTTGCGGACTATCGAATGCGGCTGAATTTAAAAATAGCAACTGGTTACGATATGGATATAATGCAAACCTGCAAGATGCCGCAACATTTGATTTCTGGATTTACCCTAAAGCATACAGTACACCTTTGGCAGACATCAACTGGAATAATGGAGCGACTTCATATCCCGGAGGTGGACATGTATTTCATCTCGACTTAAATGCGACCGGCAAAATAACAATGAGTAATTGGCCTGGTGCGGGATTAGGATCAATGGCGAGCAAATCAGCTCTTCCGTTAAACAAGTGGACTCATGTAACAGTTACCTGGGGTGCTAATACAATAATATACCTGAACGGAGAAATTGACACGTTAAATTCGCTATCCTTCAGACCTTCCGCATCCGGTAATTATAGCATATATATTCCTAAGTGGGGAACTGCAAATGAGTTTTATCTTGACGAATTGCATATCTCAAATAAACAGCGAACCATTCAGGAAATAACAAACGGAAATTCATATCTGGGAGTATTTGCCGATGCTGACACTCTTTGTGAAAATTTTTCTACAGACATTAACATTACAAACCCTCAGACAAACATCAAGTACCAGCTTTACAAAGATGCGCTGCCACAGGGAAATCCACAAACTGCGATTTGTGACACCTTAACATTTAATACGGGAATTCTGACTTCAACATCACAATTCACAATAAAAGCAACCGATACAACAACAGGATGTAATATAATTTTAGATACCGTTTTAACAATAACCGTAAACGAATTACCAACAATAACTGTTAACTCAGACACAATATGCATTGGAGCAACAGCAACACTTACAGCAAGCGGCGCAATAAGTTATAGCTGGAGCACAGGTTCAACAAATAATCCATACAGCGTAAACCCGACGGTTACGACAACTTATTATATTACCGGAACCGATGGAAACGGCTGTTCAAATACTGCCATGGCAGTTGTAACAGTAAATCCGCTACCGATAGATTTAAGCATAACAAATGGTCTGGTTGCTTATTATCCTTTTAATAATAATGCAAATGATGAAAGCGGATATGGCAATAACGGAACCTTATTCGGACCTTCATCTGTTGCCGATAAAAATTCAAAATCAAACAGCGCTTATAATTTTGATGGTGTTGATGATTATATTCTGATTAACGACCCGGTACCTCCCGTATTACAAATTCAAAATGAAATAACTCTGTCGGCATGGATTTACGCCACACAATATCCTGCAACAAACAGACTGTTACTTATTGCAGGAAGCCAGTATGACGTTAGCGGTCACGGTGCAACAATCTTTCTCGACGGAAGAATAAATTCCGACGGACAAACTTCTCCCACAGGTCATATACATTTCCAGATAGGAGACGGCACATGGCACGTTTCAAATTCAAACTCACAGGTTCCGCTTAATCAATGGGTGCATATTGTTGCCACCAGAAAAGCAAATGAAAATGCCAAAATATATTACAACGGAGTGCTTCAGCCATCAACATCTTTCGCATGGACCGGTTCTGTTTCATATACCGGTGCATACTTTGCAATCGGAAGGCAACGGGATTATACCGACAGATTTTTTAAAGGAACTATTGACGAAGTACGTGTATACAACCGCGCTTTGAGCGGAACGGAAGTCAGTAGTCTTTATCAGGAAACCATTTCTTTGGTTGCTTATACTGTTTCCGATACTATTTGCATAAACAGTTCAACAAATATTAATCTTGTTAATTCGCAAAGCGGGGTTTCTTACCAGTTGCGAAATAACGGGATTGATTCAGGAAGTCCGCAAATCGGAAATGGAAATACTTTAACTTTTAATACAGGCATTTTAACTTCAGCATCTCCATTTACAATAAAAGCAACCGATACAACAACAGGATGTAATTTAATTTTAGATTCTGTTTTAACAATTGCAATAAATCAATTGCCAACAATAACTGTTAACTCGCCAACGATTTGCAACGGAGCAACAGCAACACTCACGGCAAGCGGCGGAAATAGCTATTCCTGGGATGGCGGCTCAACAGACAACCCATTAACTATAAATCCGGCTGTAACTACAACTTATTACGTAACAGGAACAGATGGAAATTTATGTTCAAATACTTCACAGGCTATTGTAACTGTATATCCTTTACCAACAATAACAGTAAATTCACCAACAATTTGCGACGGAGCAACTGCCACACTTACGGCAAGCGGAGGTGATAATTATTCGTGGAATACAGGTTTATCAGATAATCCGGTAACTGTAAATCCAACAGTAACGACAACTTATTTTGTAACCGGAACCGATGGAAATGGATGTACAAACTCGGCACAGGCAGTTGTAACGGTAAATCCCTCACCTGATATAATAGCTTCAAGCATGACAATATGCAGTGGAACACCCACAGCCATATGTGCAAGTGGAGGTTCGACATACAGCTGGAGCGGCGGACAGAACACAACATGCATAACAGTAAACCCAACACAAACCACAAGCTATGCTGTATCAGGCACTGATATAAATGGCTGTACAAACACGGGCTCAGCAATAATAACAATATATTCCCTCACGGAATTCACGCAATTAAACAGCGGAGTTTCTTGTCTGTTATCAGGAGTGTATTTTACAGATGCAAATAACGGATACGTTGTGGGAGGTAATAATTGGGTTACTCCGACAAGCATTATCCTGAAAACCACAAACGGAGGCACAAACTGGGCTACTCAGTTTTCAAGTTCGACAATGGGAATTGCATTGTATTCGGTTTACTCTACAAATGCTAGTATAAGTTATGCGTCAGGGTATAATGGTACAATTATGAAAACTATTGATGGAGGTGCATTCTGGTATAACCTGAATTCAGGAAAAGGAGTAGGATATCAATTAAGTTCAATTGTTTTTACCAGTTCATCTACCGGCTTTGTTGCAGGATTCTACCAGCCAAGCAATAACGACGGTACAATATTAAAAACCACTAATGCAGGCGCCAGCTGGACCAGTGTGGTTTCCGGAGCAGCTACTTGTCTGGGTCGTATTTATTTTCCTGATGCAAATACAGGTTATGCAGTAGGTTCAACAAATATAATTTATAAAACAACCGACGGCGGTACAAACTGGCTTACTATTAATTCGGGAACCGGGGGTAATTTCAGCTCAGTACATTTTACTGATGCGAATACAGGTTATGTTACCAGCGGTGGAGCAGTATATAAAACTACAGACGGAGGAAATAACTGGGTTAACCAAACTGTAGGAATCACCAATTTGTGTACAGTGTATTTCAAGGATGCAAACACAGGTTACGCATCAGGATATAGCGGTACTGTGATGAAAACCACGGATGGAGGCATGAACTGGTTCACTCAAACTTCGGGGACAACAAATAATTTATACTCAATCCATTTCTCGGATGCAAAAACAGTTTATATAGCAGGAGATATCGGAACAATACTTAAAATTAAAACATTGTCATTACCTGAAATAACAGTAAACTCGCCAACAATATGTATTGGAGCAACAGCCACACTTACGGCAAGCGGCGGTGACAGTTATTCATGGTATAGCGGTTCAACCGATAATCCGGTAACTGTAAATCCAACAGTAACGACAACTTATTCCGTTACCGGAACTGATGGAAATGGATGCACAAGTTCTGCTCAGGCAATTGTTACTGTTAATCCTTTACCAATAATAACAGTTAACTCACCATCGATATGTATTGGAGCAACAGCCACACTCACGGCAAGCGGCGGTGACAGTTATTCATGGGATAGCGGCTCATCAGATAATCCATTAACCGTAAATCCTACTATAACCACAACATATTTAATTACAGGAACCGATGGAAATTCATGTTCAAATACTAACCAGACTGTTGTAACAATAAATCCTTTACCAACAATAACAGTTAATTCACCAACAATTTGCGACGGAGCAACAGCCACACTTACCGCAAGCGGAGGTGATAGTTATTCATGGGATAGCGGTTCAACTGATAATCCGGTAACTGTAAACCCATCAGTAGCGACAACTTATTCCGTTACCGGAACCGATGTAAATTCATGTTCAAATACTGCACAGACAGTTGTATCAGTGAACACTTTACCACAGGCAGAAGCAGGAAACAATCAAACGGTTTGCAATGGAGAAAGTGTAACACTAACAGCATCGGGAGGAACAGATTATTCGTGGAGCAACGGGGTTTCGCAGAGTGTTCCTTTTACGCCTTCGTTCACTGTAACTTATACTGTTACTGTTTCCGGTGGAAATAGTTGCACGGCAACAGACAATGTGGTTGTAACCGTAAACATGAGACCTGATTTAGGAGCAAGCGGTGGAAATGTATGTTTTGGAAAATCATTAGAAATTAATGCAAACAATGCCGACACATACACATGGAGCAATGGCACAACCGGAAGTCAGATA
>JAQUPB010000045.1 GCA_029004185.1 Bacteroidales bacterium
AGAGGCTTTCTTGACTTTACATCCGACGAAATATGCTTTGGAACTTGTTAAAAAAATGGATGAACACGGTGCAAAGGCATTTTTGGTGAATACAGGTTGGAACGGAACAGGGAAACGTATTTCCATTAAAGATACAAGAGCAATTATTGATTCTATTTTAGAAGGTACAATAGAAAATGCTCCGACAGTTAAAATTCCGTTTTTGAATTTAACAGCTCCGAAAAAATTACCAAATGTTTCCGAAGGTATTTTAGACCCCCGCGATACTTATGCAGATAAATCAGAATGGGAAAGAAAAGCAAAAGACCTATCGGCAAGATATATTAAGAATTTTCAGCAATATACCGATACACCGGAAGGTAAAGCATTAATACCTGCAGGTCCTCAATTATAAAAAAATCTGCTGATAATATTTTATAAACTCTGACAGGTCTGACGACTCTGTCAGGGTTTTCTTTTAAAACAAAAATTATATTATTAATTTATCTGAATAACCGCAGAACATCATTGCCGTTTACAAGAAGTACCAGAATCAATAAAAATATCATTCCTGCAACCTGGGCATATTCCAGGAATTTATCGTTTGGTTTTCTGCCTGTGATGATTTCATAAAGTAAAAATAAAACATGTCCTCCATCCAGAGCAGGAATCGGAAGTATGTTAAGGAAAGCCAATGCTACCGATAGAAAAGCAGTTATCGTCCAAAAATGAATCCAATCCCAATGCGGGGCAAATATATTGCCAATTGCTATAAACCCGCCAACCGATTCAAAAGCTTTTTGCTGTGTAAATATTAATTTAATCTGTTTTATATAATCGGCTGTTGTTTTAAATGCTCTGGCAACACCGGCAGGGATGGCAGACAAAAATGTATGGGTTTTTGTTTTAAATTCAAAATCCGGTTCTTTTAAGGCGACTCCTATTAATCCGCTTGATGGAATACTAACTTTAAATTTTAAGGTATCTTTTTTCCTTAATGCCAGAATTTCCGTTTGTTTATTTTTGAGTTTTGATAATTCCGCTTTTATTTCATCAAAATATCTGGTATGCTTTCCGTTTATTCCTACAATCATGTCTCCCTTCTTCAAACCCGCATCTTTTGCCGCCGATTTTTTTTGAAAATCATTAATTACAAAAAGCATTTGCGGTGTAAAAATCATCGCCTTTCTTCTTTCAAATATTTTATCTATGGAACTTTTATTAATCGGAATATCTACTTTTTTCCCATCGCGTTCAACCTGAACAGATTTTGCGGTAAGAATTTCAATAGGAACATCAGTAAAATTTTCAATATATTTATCATCAACGGTAAGGATTTTATCGCCGTTACGAAAACCCATGTCCAAAGCAAGAGTATCGCAATAAATTCCGTATTTAAGGTTTTTAGTCGGTAAATATTGTTCACCCAGAAAATATAAAAGAAATATGTATATGAAAATTGCAAGTATGAGATTAACGAATACACCACCGAGCATTATTATAAGTCTCTGCCATGCCGGCTTTGAGCGAAATTCCCACGGCTCAGGCGGCTTCTTTAGTTGCTCCTTGTCCATTGATTCATCAATCATTCCCGATATTTTGCAGTATCCGCCAAGTGGAATCCAGCCTATGCCGTACTCCGTATCCTTTCTTTTTATCTTAAATAAAGAAAACCAGGGATCGAAAAAAAGATAGAATTTTTCTACCTTTGTTTTAAATAATTTTGCAGGAATATAATGTCCTAATTCATGAAGAATAATTAGAATTGATAAACTCAGGACAAATTGTGTTATTTTTATAAAAATTTCCATTTCAAAAATTTATTGAGCAAATATAAAATAATTTGTTTAAAGTAAGTGTTTATTAAAAAATTAATATGAAATTCAAAGAAGGTGATAAAGTAAGTTTTCTCAGTGAAAAGCGTGAGGGAATTATAAAAAAAATCATTAATGATAAAATGGTAAGTGTTGAAATCGAGGATGGTTTTGAAATTCCCGTCATGGCTGATGAATTGATAAAAACAGGGGAAATTGAATTTGAAACGGAAAAAGAATTAATAACTGAAACTCCCGAAATTAATGAAGAGCCCGAAACAAGTGAGGAAGAAGAAGATTATGAAAGCGATTTGTTTTTAACTCTTGCGCCGCTGGTTTCCGAAGGAGTTTATATTGCATACATTCCCCAAAATAAGGACAACCTTCTTTTAGACGACATTCATATTTACCTGTTAAATCATACCGAATATGATATTTTATTTACATATTCCATAAAACAAAACAACGATTTATGCGGAATTGATTTTGACAGGGCAAAACCCGAAACAAAAATTCTTCTCGGAGAAATTGAAAGAACCCAGCTTGAAGAATGGTCGGATATATTTCTACAAATATTATTTTTTAAGGAAGGGAAATATGAAGTCAAAATGCCGGTGGTAAACAGTTCCAAAGTAAATCCCGTTAAATTTTCTAAAGAAGAAAGTTATCAGTATTGTTCGTTAATTGACAAAAAATGTATTACAGTAAGAATTTATTCCGAAAATAAAACCGAACTACCGTTACAGAACGAACAAATCTGGAGAAAAGAAAAAATTGAAAAACCAAAAATAAAAGTTGTGGGACATATCAGCGATTATGAAAAAGTACAGCCGATGCCCTCAAAACATATTATTGACAAAGGAATAGCGGAAGTTGATTTACATATTGAAGAATTGGTTGACAAAACTTCCGGCTTATCAAACGGCGAAATGCTGACAATACAAATTAATTATTTCAGAAAAACTTTAGAATCTGCGATAGCAAATAATTTCTCGAAAATAATTTTCATTCATGGCGTAGGCGATGGAGTTTTAAAATCTGAAATAAGAAAAATTCTTGAAGATTCATATCCTAAATGCAATTTCTACGACGCACCAATGGCGAAGTACGGTATGGGTGCGACGGAGGTAGAAATAAAAGGTTTGTAGTTTAAAATGTTTGTGGTTTGTTGTTAAAAAGTCATTGGTAAAAAATTGGTTTTTTGTTTTCGGTTTACTGTTTCTCTGCAAAACTCTGAAAAAAAATTAAAATAAATTTACAGTTTAAACTATCATAAGAAAGATTTGCAGTTTATAATAACAGCAACAACAAACTACAAACTACGAACAACAAACTTGTATAATTAAAGGCGATTATTAGTTGCAAAAGTAAGAATCAAATCAATTTATTTTTCACCAGATATTCGGCAATCTGAATTGCATTGGTGGCGGCGCCTTTACGCAGATTATCGGAAACAACCCATAAATTAAGTGAATTCGACTGCGACTCGTCTCTTCTTATTCTTCCGACAAAAACATCATCTTTGTCATGTGCAAATAACGGCATAGGATAAATATTTTTCGAAGGTTCATCCTGAACTGTTATTCCGGCCGATTCAGATAAAAGTTTTTTTACTTCATTTATTTCAAAATCTTTTTCAAATTCAATATTCACTGCTTCGGAATGTCCGCCAACTACGGGAATTCTCACAACCGTCGAAGTAATGCGTAATGAGTTATCACGCAAAATTTTTCTTGTTTCATTCAGCAATTTTATTTCTTCAGTGGTGTATCCGTTTTCAAGAAAATCGCCTCCATGAGGAAAACAATTCATATCTATCTGATGCGGATAAGCCATTTCACCTTTGATTCCTTTTCTTTCGTTTTCAAGCTGCCTTACAGCTTTAACACCGGTTCCGGTAACCGATTGATAAGTCGAAACGACCAGTCTTATTATTTTATATTTTTTGTGCAATGGTGCCAATACAACAACAAGCTGAATTGTGGAGCAATTCGGATTTGCAATTATTTTATCATTTTTTGTCAATACATCAGCATTAACTTCGGGAACAATAAGAGGAATATTATCAAACATTCTCCAAGCCGAAGAATTATCTATTACGGTAGTTCCGGCTTCGGCAAATTTCGGCGCAAATAATTTTGATGCCGCACCGCCTGCAGAAAATATCGCTATATCGGGTTTCTTTGCAATAGCCTCTTCCACACCAATAACTTTGTATTCTTTGCCTTTAAATTTCACCACTTTCCCTACCGACCTTTCTGAAGCTACGGCAAAAAATTCCGTAACAGGAAATTTTCTTTCCTCTAATACTTTAATCATGACATTGCCAACCAAACCGGTGGCACCTACAACTGCTACTCTCATTTTAGTATTTTTAAGAATTATTAATATATTTTGTAAAAATAATACATTTGCAGCAAATAGTCATAAATTCATTGAATAGATTTATCAAAATATTATTTTTATTGTTTTCAATTCCTGTTTGTCTTTCGGCACAGGTTACTGATAATTTTTCCGACGGGAATTTCACTAACAATCCCAATTGGAACGGTGATGACTCTTTATTCAAATGCAATTTAGTTGACACAAATTATGTATTGCAGTTAAATGCAACAATTCCGAAAACAGCTTATTTGTACACTGCCAATACCATGCTCGACAGCACCGAATGGCATTTTTACATCAAAATGAATTTTTCCCCGTCGAGTACAAGTTATGCAAGAGTTTATCTGGTTTCCGATAATTCAAATCATACGGGTTCGCTCAACGGATATTATCTTCAGTTCGGTGAAACAAACAATACCGATGTAATACGTCTTTTTAAACAAACCGGCACTTCTTCGGTATTAATATGCAGCGGAACAACAAGCATAGCATTAGCTTTTGAAATTAATGTTAAAGTTACAAGAAGCAAAAACGGAACATGGTAAATATTTTCAGCTCCTACTTTTACACAGAAATATGGTTTTGAAGGAACAGGAGTTGACACATCTTTTAAAACAACTTCGTATTTCGGAATTCTTTGTAAATTCTCAACAAGCTCATACAATAAATATTTTTATTTTGACGATTTCTTTATCGGAAATATTAGTGTTGATACCATTCCTCCTGAAATTTCAAATATAAATGTAATTTCCGGAAATAAAATTGATGTTGTATTTTCAGAATTTGTTGAAAAAAGCTTGGCAGAAAATATTTTAAATTATAATATTAACAATAGCATTGGAAATCCTGCAACAGCCACAAGGGACATTTCCGATTCGGCAATTGTTCATCTGAATTTTTCTTCCGCTTTTTTAAACGGAGCAGAAAATATTTTAACAGTGAAGAATGTTAAAGATAATGCCGGCAATGCAATAAAATCATTAAATAAAACCTTTTATTATTATCATCCCGAAGTTCTGGATATTGTGATTAACGAAATTCTTTTTAACCCGAAAAATGATGGAGTTGATTTTGTTGAAATTTATAACCGTTCCGCGAAAATTGTGGACTTGCAAGAAATTAATTTATGTTCTTTCGATACGATAAAAAATATTTTAATTTCAACCAATGCAATTGTCCAGCAAACATATTTAATTCAACCAGGCGAATATTTTGTTCTCACCGTTGACCCCGACAAAGTTAAATCCCAGTACTTCACTTCCAATCCCGGCGGATTTATTAAAATGAACGCTTTGCCTTCATTCAATAATGATAAGGGGATTGTTGTTATTTCAGACAAGTCATCAGATATTATTGATATTTTTAAATATTCCGAAAAAATGCATTTTGCACTTTTGAAAAATGTTGAAGGCGTTTCTCTCGAAAGAGTTGATTTTAACCGTCTCACACAGGATGCAACAAACTGGCATTCGGCTTCTGAAAATGTTGGTTTTGCAACTCCCGGATACAAAAATTCGCAGTTTAATAATGCTGATAGTTCCGATAACGCAATTACAATTTCTCCACAGATATTTTCACCCGACAACGACGGACATGATGATTTGCTTGATATTTCTTATGTTTTTGATAAACCGGATTATATTGCAAATGTTGCCATTTACGATTCAAATGGAAGGTTGATGAAAAGTGTTGCAAAAAATAAAAGATTAGATGCAAAGGGCATTATTTCATGGGATGGCATTAATGAAACAAACGAAAAATGCCGTATTGGGATTTATATAATTTATTTCGAAGTTTTCGACCTTCAGGGAAAAGTAAAACATTATAAGAAAACATGCGTACTTGGAGGAAAATTGAAATAATTAAATTGCCACAGATTCACGGATTATAAAAAGAATAATCTTTAAATCTGTGAACTAAGCGAAGCGATTTCATGAGCTCCTTATAAAAAAAAGAAAATATGCGAATAATCTGTGGCGGTTTTTATTATCTGAAATAATAGTGTTATAGAACAATAATTATTTCCTTTGATTTTATTTTACTAAATTTGTATAAATAATTTTTAAACTCACAATGAAAAAATACAGAAATTACATATTTTATTTTTTATTTATTTTTTTATTCAGCAGTTGCTATACCAACCTATACATCGCCAATTACAAAATGAATTTAAAGGAAGTAAGAATTAAAAAGAAAATCATCAAGGCGAGTAAAAATTCTTGTGAAGATTCATTATTTGTTTTTAGCTGGAAATCGGATACGATGAGCTTTAACCTGCAGATAAAAAATAAAAGCAATATGCCCGTAAGAATAAGTTGGGAAAAGGCATACTTTACTTTTCCAAACGGAGAAACATCACAAATAATTCATACAAATACAAAATACCTGAGCAGCGAAAAATCGAAATTGCCAACAGTAATTGCAAAAAACAAATCGGTTACAGAAATGCTTTTTCCGGAAAATAATATAGCATGGATTGACGACACGACTTATTACTGGAAAGAAAAAAGTTTCATGAAAGACTCATGGGGGATGGAATATTCAGATGCCGCACAGGATGCAGAAAACAATGTAAACCAAAAACTCCACGTTACAATACCTTTTTTTATTAACAACAAATACAGCGAATATGTTTTTGTTTTTAGTGTTTCGCAATACGATATAAAAAAAATAAAGGAATACGACACCCAAACAACTTATGGTGCTGCTCTAATGACAGGTGGCTTGGTTTGTTTTTTACTTTTTACTTTTATTTTTTGACATAAGAACTTATTTTAACTTTTTAATAATAAATTTTATATATTTGTAGTTCAATTGCTTGTACTTTAATCAAAATAAAACTGAAATAATATCACGTCTTCGATAAATTAGCCGCATGAAAAAAATCTTTTTTACCCTGATAGTTATTGCCTTATTCAGCAGTTGCTATTTAAAATTTTTCTCTGCACATTATGGCATGTCTGTGAAAGAGGTTAAAAGGAATGACAAAATAATAAAAATGACCAAAAGTGCATTTGAAGATTCTTTGTTTGTCATTATTTGCAAAATGGACTCAATGTGCATTAACGTTCAGATAAAAAATAAAAGCGGTGTTTCATCAAAAATCAACTGGTACGAAGCATATTTTACTTTTCCCGGCGGTGAAAAATCAAGGGTTATGCATTCAGCCTACAAAACTCCAAACAGAGTTGAAGGATTGTTGCCAACAGTAATATCGGCTAAAAAAACAGCGAATGAATATGTTTATCCCCTGGAGAATTTTTTCTGGATAAGCGACTATAGTTATAATTTAAAAGATAAAAGTTTCATAAAATCATCATGGGGAGATAAACGTAAAAAAGTTAAAGCAGAAGCTGAAACCAATTTAAACAAAATATTCAAATTTACTTTTCCCGTTTATACAGACAATAAAAGAAATGAATATACTTTTGTTTTTAATATTTCGGAATATACAATAACAAAAGGAAAAGAATACAATCCTGAGACAACATACGGATTTGCAGTTACTACATTCGTTGTAGTAGATATCCTCGTTTTATTTTATCTTTTCTTTCATGTAAAATGAAATTCTTATTTGCAAACCTTATACTTTCTTTCTCAACACAATTCTGAATGTAGCGCCTTTATTAATTGATGAATTTTTTACAAATATCTTTCCATTATGATATTGCTCTATAATTCTTTTTGATAAAGACAATCCGAGTCCCCAACCTCTTTGCTTGCTGGTATATCCGGGTTTGAAAATAGTTTTGAATTTTGATTTCTGCACTCCTTTACCCGAATCGGTGATGTCAATATTTATGAGTTTGTTTTCTGAGGTTATGATTATATCAATATTTCCTGCATTATCGCCTATTGCATCAACCGCATTTTTAAATAAATTTTCAATAACCCAATTAAATAAGTGCATATTCAACGGAACACAAACATCATTATCATATGTTATAACAGAGAATTTTATTTTTTCAGATACACGCAGTTTCATGTAATTTATACATTCGTTGAGTGTCTTTGTGATATTTGTTTCCTCAAGTTTCGGCTCAGAGCCTATTTTTGAAAACCTTTCAGTAACAATTTCAAGCTGCTTTACATCTTTTGCCAATTCGGTGATTATTGATTGTTCAACATTTTTTAATTTAAGATATTCAATCCATGCAATTAATGATGACAGTGGAGTTCCCAACTGGTGCGCCGTTTCTTTTGCCATGCCAACCCACACTTTGTTCTGCTCGGCTTTTCTTACATTGCTGAATATAAAATACGAAACAAGCAAAAACAATCCTATAATGAAAAATAAAACATAGGGATAATATCTCAATTGCCTCAGCAAAAAAGAATCTTCCCAGAAAATATAATTTTTTGTTTTGCCGCTCAATTGCACTTCAATAGGCTTGTTCTGAGAAGCCATAGTTGAAAGTTTCTGCAAAACATATTCTTTGTTTTTTATTTTTCCGGGATTAATATTTCCCGATGCAATAACTTTTGTTTGTGTGCTGTCGGTGAATATTACAGGAACTGATGCCGAATTTATCACAACTTCCGAAATGAAAGTTTTTATTAAATCATTCATTACGTTTTGCAGGTCGGCAAATAATTTTGAATCCTTATAATAAAGTAAACTTAATGTCTGTTTTCTGTATCTGACTTGTATCGGCGGGTATTTGCTGAATTCCTTCTTTATTGAGTCGGGTATTTTTTTGTTCTGGTTTATTTTAAAGTTTAGATTAATGGAAGAAGAAACTATATCATTTTTGTCGGTAAGGATTATCGGAATATTTTTATTGCTCGAAATTATATTAATATAAAAAGTCAGATCCTTGGTGTTTTCTTCTTTCAGCAAGCGGTGCATTGCTTCTGCCCATATTTCAACTTTTACACGCTCGTCATCTTTTATCTTATTAAATAATTCTTCTGTGTATTTTACCAGACTTGCTTTTTTCTGAATTGCCTCAGCCCAGAGCTTTACTTTCTGCCTTTCTTCCAAAGCCAGATTTTTGGCAAACTGATTCGTGTACCATAATGAAGTCACAACAATCAGCAATGCCGCTATGACCAGCATTACTTTCCATTGTCTCTTCTGAAGATAAATATTCATTTGGTTTAGTGTAGTTATGGAAATTCAAATGTAAATATAATTATTTTAATAAACATAATTTCAGTAGTAGCCAGTAATCAGTATTCAGTAATCGGTGTTTGTATGTGGGCATACTCAACCTTAACCTCAATCTTATAATTCTAAAATTAGTATATTTGTAAAACAAAAAACAGAAAAATTGAACTTTAGTATAGTAACCGAATATCCTCTCTGGTATATTTTTATTTGCCTTTTGGTTGGCGCTGTTTATGCTTTTATACTATACCGCAAAGACAAGCACCTTGAGGAATTTCCGCAATGGCAGAAAAATCTTCTTGCTTCATTCAGGTTTATTGTCGTTGCATTAATTGCTTTTCTTTTACTCAATCCGCTTATAAAAACAATTTCCAGAAACATTGAAAAACCCATTGTAATTGTGGCGCAGGACAATTCCGAATCAATCATTATCGGAAAAGATTCCTCATTTTATAAAACCGGATACATGAGAAACCTGAATGATTTTATTAATAAGCTTTCCGATAAATATCAGGTAAAAACATTTTCTTTCGGAGATAAGGTTAAAGATAATATTTTATCCGATTTCAGTCAGAAGCAAACAGATTTGTCATTATTGTTTAATGAAATTCAAAACAAATATGTAAACCGTAATCTTGGTGCAGTTATAATTGCAAGTGACGGTTTGTATAATAAAGGAACAAATCCCGTATATGCTTCCGGAAATTTGAAAGTTCCTGTATATACAGTTGCACTTGGCGATACAAACATTCAAAAAGATTTAATAATAAATAAAATTAATTATAACCGTCTGGTTTATCTTGGCAATAAATTTCCAGTTGAAGTTATTGTTAACGCAAAACAATGCAAAGGTGAAATGTCCACACTTACCATATCAGACGGAAAGCAAAACCTTGCATCAAAAAAAATAAATTTTATAAATAATAATGAGATCCAAACTCACAATTTTGAACTCGAGGCAAAAGAACCCGGAAATCACAGATACAGAATTACCTTGTCGAATCTGAAGGATGAAATAACTTATGCAAACAATATTCAGGATATATTTATTGATGTGATAAATGGACGGGAGAAAATTTTAATTCTTTTCTCTTCGCCGCATCCTGATATTGCTGCGTTAAAGGAATCTATCGAATCAAATAATAATTATGAAGTGGAAATTTCACAGGCAGATAAATTTATTAATCCGATAAATCCGTTTAGTCTGATTATTGTTCACCAGTTGCCATCGTCAGATAATTCGGGAACTGCAATACTTTCAAATATTCTCAAATCGAATATTCCTGTTTTGTTTATTATAGGAAGCCGGACAAATATAAATCTTTTCAATGCACTTAAAACCGGTCTTAATATTTCCGGAATTAAAAATAAAATGAATGAGGCGCAGGGGAACCTTAATAATAATTTCAGTTCATTTACGATCAGCGATAATTTAAAAAATTTCATCGAGAAACTTCCGCCGCTTTACCCGTTTTTCGGCACATATAAAATGTCGCCCGATGCAAATGTTTTTCTTTATCAGAAAATCGGTAGCGTTGACACTGATTACCCCTTGATTTTACTTTATCAGTCGCCGAATACCAGAACGGGAATTATCACGGGCGAAGGCATTTGGAAATGGCGGTTGCAGGATTTTGCTATTCATGAAAATCATGATTTGTTCAATGAAATAACAAATAAAATTGTTCAATATCTTTCTGTAAAAGTTGATAAAAGATATTTCCGCATTATAAGTAAAAATATTTTTCTGGAAAACGAACCCGTGACTTTTGATGCGGAAGTTTATAATGAAAGCTACGAATTGATAAACACTCCCGAAATTAATATTGATATTTTTAATCCGGAAAATAAAAAATTCTCATTTGTTTTCAATAAAACATCAAAAGCATACATGCTTGATGCAGGAATGTTTCCCGTGGGAACATACAGATATGAGGCAAAAGCGAAAGCCGGTGACAAACTCTTTTCCGATAAAGGACAATTTACCGTAACCCCGATAACAATTGAAGCATCAAATACGGTTGCCGACCATCAATTGATGAATAAACTTGCTAAAACTCATAACGGGAAAATGTATTTTCCCAATCAGTTTGAAAATCTACTGAATGAAATTAACGGCCGCGACGACATAAAAACAGTTTCATATACAAATAAAAAACTAAAAGATATTATTAATATGAAATGGATTTTCTTTCTTTTGATATTCCTGCTATCTGTTGAATGGTTTGTAAGGAAAAGAGGAGGAGCATATTAGGGCTAAGGGCAGAGGGCTGGGAGCGGAGAGTTAAAGGCATATTTCATACTTATAGAATTTAATTCATATTAATTTCTGCTAACTATATAAACACCCGTAAAAATCAATACTGCCGAAATTATTTTATCTGTTGTCAGAATATCCCTTGAAAGCAGAATTGCCGAAAGTGCGGCAAAGAATGGCTGAAGGTAAATATACATACTCACAACCGTAGGGCTTAAAAATTTCATTGATTCGGTTTTCATGAGATATGCAACGAAAGTAGTTGCAATTACAACATAACCAAGAATAAACCATATGTGAAGGGGGAAGTTCCATGTTACCTGAGTGAACGAATTATAACAAAACGGAGCTATAAAAATAAATCCAAATAAAAATATCCATTTCATGATTGTAATTGAAGAATATTTTTTCATCAACGGTTTTAAAAGCACGAGATAAACCGCATACGATGCGGAATTAAGTATGATATAAATATCACCTTTAAATGTTTTTAAACTAAAAGTCATGTCGCCTTTATTAAGAATCAAATAAATTGCCCCTGCCGCACCTAAAATTATTCCAATGATTTTTCCTGTGGTTATTTTTTCTTTAATTAAAAAAGCTGCCATTAGCAAAACAAGAATGGGATTTATTGTTTGAATTATTGCAACATTTATCGGCTTTGAAAGATTCAACCCTTCAAAAAACATTATCTGGTTGAACGCCACGCCAAACAATGCACACAATGAAAGCAACAGCAAATCTTTTTTTTCTACTTTTTCGTTTTTTCCGAAAGAAAATAATGCCCAAAATAAAAACGAAGTAATAGCAACTCTTACAAATATTATTGCTTTGGGCATGAGATAAACCGGCATCAGGTCTTTTGCAACGGTATAGTTGATCCCAAACAAGATGTTTGCAATAAGTAATAATATGTGTGATTTTAATTTTGAATTCATTTAATCTGTGAATCTGTGGCTTTTTTATTTTATTTTTTATTTCACTCTCCCCGCACAATAAAAATATTTATGAAAATAATCTTCATTTAAATTACTTACCATTACACCTTTTTTGCTTGATGTATGAACAAAATAGCCGTCTTTTATGTATATTCCAACATGGTCGGGTTTCTTCGAAGCAATCCTGAAAAACACCAAATCACCCTCTTTTAAATCACTTTTTTTTATCACATTTATATCTTTATCATAAATGTCAGCGGTTTGGCGGTTGACATCTTTTTTGTAAACCGTTTTATAAATATTCTGAACAAGACACGAACAATCTGTTCCTTGTTTTGTACATCCACCTAATTTATGAGGAACACCAAGCCAATCGGCAATTGTTGAAATAAGCAACTTATTTTCTGAACCGTTGAGCTTTATGTTTAATTTTTCGGAATATGTTTTTACAAAAATTTCATCTTTAATTTCTCTCCTTGTTTTTGTGGTTTTATTGGCAGGAGCACATGAAATAATAATAATTAATGCACTGAAAAAAAACGATTTTATTAAATTAACTTTAAACATTGAACTTTAAATTTTAAACTAGAATTTATATCCTATTCCCAAATCAAAATCGTCTGCAACCGTGGAATGTGCTTTAAGTGTTATAGTCGAAAAAATATGATTTGTAATAAAATATTTCCACCCGAGTTTTTCGTAAACATCGCCCTGCAATTTGTATTTCGCGAAAACATAAGTTCCAACTTGAACACAAATTGATATTTTAGAAATTACTATTTCATATGTCAGGTTTATTCCCGGTCGTATTATTTCATAATTATGTGAAATGTAAATACTATCGTTCTCCAGTAATTTTATTGTTGACGGATTATAAAATAAATCAAAACCCAATCCAAATCTGTTTTTTAAACTCAAAGGTTTCAGTGCACAAAACCCTAAAGAATAAGTTCCGTATTTAGGACCGTCTTCAGGATAGATTTCTTTAATTCCGCCGGTAACATAAACTGAGTATTGTAATTTTTTATTAACAAGTGTATCTTTTCCGAATGATAAGTAAACGCTTCTGCTGAATTTATAATATGTTCCAAGAGATATGGTGGGAATATTAATTCCAAGATTAGGGGTTTTAAAAGCAGCGTTTGAAAAATGTGTTAATCCGATTCCTGTTGTTAAAATAAAATTTTCGAATAATTTAAAATTCGATTCAAAAGTCAGGTTTATTGCGGCATTTAAATGCGAGCCGATTGCTATGTCTTTATAATTTTCAGTCCTGTTAAAAGGTTTGGTAATATATCCGAGTCCCGTGCCGAAACGAAAATTCAATCTGTATATTTTACAATTTATTAATGGAAAATTTATGTATGGATACAACGCAATTACATTGCCCAGATGTTCTTTATTTGCAAGTCCCGAGTAAAAAAAGCATAATCCCACATCGGGATATTTATAAAGCCGTTGCCACAATTTTTCTCCGTTTGTTGTTTTTCCTGCGGTAATTTCCAATGCCGGGAAATGCCCTGTTACCAGGTGACGCATTGATTCGCGATGATAAATTACAAATCCGTAATGGCACTTTGAGCCGACAATTGTTTTATTTAAATATTTGTGTTTTACGGTATCCTGGGAATATGAAAACTTAATATTCAGTGCAAACAATAAGAGAATAAACAATCGCAAAATTTGGATTGTATTAAAGTTGTATGATTTTATTTTTTTAATTATGAATTGCTCTGATTGTGAATTCACGTTTTATTTAATTATACTACATTTGCATTGAACAAAAATAATTAAAATAACTATCTGTTTTATGAAACCCCCATGAGAATATATTATTCTCACAAAAAAATATAAATAAAATTTATATATGGCAATTTGCCGAAAAATATTGAATTTAGTAATGGGGGTTCACGAGCGGGAATGACAATGGGATTTTGCGGATGCGAGTAACTAAAAAAAGCAAAAATTCGAAATGTTGGAAATAAAAAGAATAAAAAGTCTAACTATTAACAAAATTATATACAGATGAAAGATGAAACATTGTTGTCGTTCAGGCGATTGCTTGATATAATGGATAAGCTCCGCAAAAATTGTCCGTGGGATAAAAAGCAGACATTTGAAAGCCTGCGTCATTTGAGCATTGAAGAAGTGTATGAACTTTCCGATGCAATTCTTAAAAAAAACGACGACGAAATAAAAAAAGAACTTGGCGATTTATTGCTGCACCTTGTTTTTTATTCAAAGATTGCTTCCGAAAAAAAATCATTTGATATAAAAGATGTCATTGACGGTATTTGCGAAAAGTTGATTGTCCGCCATCCTCATATTTTTGGCAACGTGAAAGTTGAAAATGCCCAGCAGGTTAAAGATAACTGGGAAAAAATAAAAATGAAGGAAGGAAAAAAGTCTGTACTGGAAGGTGTTCCAACATCATTGCCGGCACTTATAAAAGCATATCGTATGCAGGAAAAAGCGCGTGGAGTGGGTTTTGACTGGGAAAATAAAGAACAGGTGTGGAAGAAAGTTCGGGAAGAAATAAATGAACTGAAAAAAGAAATATCTAAGAAAAACAACCATAAAAAAATTGAAGATGAATTCGGGGATGTGCTTTTTGCATTGATAAATTATGCCCGTTTTATTGATGTTGAACCAGAAACAGCTCTTGAAAAAACAAATAAAAAATTCCTGAAACGATTTCAATATCTCGAAAAAAGTGTAATCAAAGACGGCAAAAAACTCAGCGAAATGACTCTTAAGGAAATGGATGTATATTGGGATAAAGCAAAGAAAGTTTGAGATTGGAAGTTCGAAAAATCCACTTTTGTTCGGTAAACCTTAGAATAAAAAAACCGTATTTTAACCAACAAAAAAAAGTTAAAAGAGGGGATTTTTTCTTTACTAAGGTTTCTGATTATAAAATAAGGTTTTAGAATAATTTCAAATCAAAGGTGAATATATGCCTAAGACCTAACAGGTCTCCAAGACCTGTTAGGTCTGGCTATCTTACTTCACTACAAACTTCCCGTTGCCGACATATCCGTCTTTGCAATAAATATTATAAGTATAAATTCCTGAACTGTAATTTTTATTTACAATATAAAATTTATTGTTTTTGAAACTATTTGTTTTCACTACTTCCTGTCCGAGCGAATTGTATATAATAAGTGTTAACCCGGTTTTGTTTATTTTGCTCAAATCAAGCACAGAAATATTTCCTACAGGATTAGGATAAACGATACTCAGGTTATTATTCTGCTGTTCACTTATGTTGGTGGAAAGATTAAAAATAAAGTTCCATACATTCGACCATTGTGATATGCCGTTATTATACATGTCGTTAGCTCTCACCCGCCAGTAGTATGTTCTGCCGTTTTTCATAAGATTGAAATTCGGCTGACTTTTAAGTTTCTTTTCAACATTAGGAACGGTAATATCAAAAATATTATCAACAACCATAAATGGACCCGTAATGCCTGGCATGGAGTCAACTTCGAGACGATAAAGAATCGAGTCGCTTTGTGCATCGGTAGAAAATTGCCAGTTCAGAAATGTTGAAGTGTCTGCGCTGCATCCATTGCAGGGATTAACCAATACGGGTTTTGTGGGCGCAGTATTTATGTTGTTGTCAATATAAAGCTTCCATATCTGATTACTCCATCTTGTCTGATCTGTCTGGTCGTATGCTTTTACTTTCCAGTAAACTATTTTGTGTGCCTGAATAGGAAATGGATTAAAATTTCTTGCAGGATTGCAATTGAAAGTTTGAACACCTGTCAAGAAATCTGAAGATTCCGATATCAGCAAATCGAAAGGTTTCAAGCCCGGAGTATTCGGATCCATATCTCCGTTATTTTCCCAGTTGAAACTTACAAGTTGTCCTGTTGTTCTTATGTTCGATGCATTCGGAGGATTTAGCAGATTAAATATTTTTGGCGGATCATTGATATGATCCCATGTAAACCTTGCCCAGCGGCTTCTCAAGCTTGTATCCAATCCGTCGAATGAAAAAACTTTCCACCAGAAACCGAAATTATCGACATTGATTGTGGCTTTAAGAGTATCGAAAACACCATCCTGTCCTAATTCCGGTCTGTGCCAGCTGTATGGCGAGCTATAAAGAAAATCAAGATTTGTGGAATCGGAGAAATTATTATAAACACTGTCGGTGCACAGTTGCCAGAAATATTTCAATGAATCGCCTTCAGGGTCTACAGCTTCAGTCCACCAGAACGGTACATTTGCTCTTGTTTCTATGACAGCAGAAATTCCATACAGATGTGTTGGTGCAGGGGGGTTCTGATTTATATGAAATGTTTTCATTGTCCAGTCGGAAGTGTCGTTTGATGAATTTTTTATTCTTACCCTTGAAATATATGACATTCCTACAGTAAGGTTTGTGTTTGTGTAATTAAAAAAAGTATCAGTGCTTGCAACCCATCCCGATTCAAACGTCGGAGTGCCGTAAAAAAGTGAATTGTTCCAGATTTGAAGCTGATATTTTTGCTGCGTACCGCTTTCGATATGCCATGTGAAATTCGGTTTTGCATTGCTCTTTAATCTATATGTTGCAACAGCATTTGTGACATTTAGGTTTTTTACTGCAATTGCTGCGGGACCTGATTTTTCTGTGATTTTAAACATATCCCATATAAACAATTCCGGAACAGTAACAGCCACCCTGCCGCTGTCGACTTTTAGATTTCCCAATAAAATTCCTTCGGGATTGTCCGGATTAAACATCGTTACAGCAACCGAATCTTTTGCTGAAAGCTGATCCATCAAATCAAACTTTACAATTTTATTTGTTAATGTCGGATGCAGGCGGGTAGTTGTATCAACATCGCCGTTAACCAAATGATACAGCATTGTTTTTGTAACAGTGTCCTGGCTTCTGAAAAACATTACTCTTTGGGGAAGTGTGAAGCGAATAGTTTCTTTTGTAAGAACTGAATCGACATAACGGCGGACTTTTTTTCTGATGTTATTTGCTATGGTTTGCTTTGAAGCATCGTTAGTATTATTGTACCGGTAATAAGTTTTGCAATATCCGTCGGGAGCATCAGTATCTTCTTTAATATAAATAACTTTTCCTGAGCCGTAGTTTGAAATCTTCGTGCTGCCGTATACAAGGTTTTTCCATGTATTGTTTGTTCTTGTATTTCCCCATTCATCAAGTGCACCCGACCAGCCGGGAGAAAATCCTGTTCCGAATACAAGAAGTTTTCCGCCCTGGTTTGCATAACTCAAAAGCACGCTCACCTGATTGTTTGTAAGTCGTATTGCTTCATGCAGGACAACCATTTTATATTTTGTAAGCTGGCTTAGCTTAAGTGAATCGGGCCATCCCATGTTACTTCCTCCGATTTCAACATTAAACGACCTTCCTATATCCTGCATCAGTGCCTGCGCTCCGAAGTGAGGGTCGGCAGTTCCCCATGCACAAACAGTTGACGGCATTGCGAGAATTACACCAACTTCTCCGTATGGGTTCATTTTGTCAAATAAATCTCTTTGTCTTTGAATCATGTAAAAATATTTTGCATATTCGTCGTGTTCTATCGCTTCACCTGCAAACTGTGCCAGGCCTCCGCAAGCAAATGATTCGGCAACCATATGCAAGTCAAATTCGTAGTTCTTGCAGTTGCATCCTGCATCATTCCATGGAACACTCCATATCAAATGCCTTTTGCCATAACCCTGCACTGCTTTATGAATGAAAGTGGTTGCTTCTCTTAAAGGATAATTTTGATTAAAACCGAAATATTCGCCGCAAACATCGCCCATTGTGAGAATGCCATGTTGTCCGAAATTGCCGAAATAAGCATTATTGCCTGTTATAGTGAAATCCCTTCCGTATTTTGATTGAGCGTAATTTTTAGCGCTGTCGGAAATAATTTTCCACGAATCCTGTATCTGGTGAAATTTAAACAGTATCCAGTAGATTGCAAGCGGAGGATCGCCGCCGCCAATGTCGAATGTTTCGGGAAAAGTAGTAAATCCTTTAATGTCGTGAATCCATTCGCGGTAATCAAGAGTATCAATATTTCCTACTCCCTGCGATGTCCATACTGATGAAGGATAGTTTGCTTTCATATAGGTAACAAATGCTGCAACATCGTCGGGGTCGAATGACTTCACGAACTGTTCTCCCGCCATGTCTATTTGTATTCCATCGGCACCGGCATCAATTCCTCGTTTTATGCACCTGATGAAAAAATCACGGTAAGAAGGACGGTTTATACTTCGCTGAGTTGTATCTTTTGTTCCGTCTAACTTGTACACCACGCCGAAATGCCTGTCAGTAATTAACGGGTCAGTTTCCATCAGCGTATCAACTCCCACTTCGAGCCAGTATAATTCAAGGAACATATGATATTTTATTCCTCTTGCATGCAGGTCGGCAATTCCGGGCGCAAATATTGCAACATCGGTATCGAAATAAAACGACTGCGAGGTGGTTTCGAGATT
>JAQUPB010000046.1 GCA_029004185.1 Bacteroidales bacterium
TAAAAATATTGTTTTGTTTTTTTGTTAGTTACAAACTAACTCTTATTCTGTGCGAAGTTACCTTTCACACCTGCTCCACATCAAACTTCGCACAACATCTACATTTTTACATACTACGAACAACTGATGGCAATCCTGACAAATTACCTTATTTGTTCAGCGATGCATAAGGTTTCGAACAGTTATGATTGCAAATCCGAGCGAGCGGGCTTTCACACAATACTTCGCCGAGCTTCTTATTTTTTTTATTTTTTACCAAACACTACGGCGAGCGGGTACTACCAACAACTGATAATGTTCTAATCCAACTCTTCATTAATCTTTGATTTTACAATTTTTACTAATTCTTCATTTTGCCTGCTATTACCAATAGTTGAAATTTCTTCAACTGAAATGTCCTTCAATTCTATGATTATTTTACTATAGAATATATAATTTTCAGCATAAATTTTAAACACATTCAAAATTATGCTCATCAGAAATGTTTTTACATTAAAACTCCCTTTTACAAAACTCAAATTGCTCATCTCCGAATAATAATATTTCTTTTTTTTATTAAAAATAAATAACCATCTTGAAATACAAATCTCTAAAAGATCGCTCTTAGCAATAATTGATTTTTCATAAATTACAAAAATTATTATTACCGAAATTATTATTGTAAATGAGAAAAAGAACGGATTTAAATAAAATTTAAAACAACCAAAAACAATCCACGCAAAACATAATAATCTTATTAAGTGTTGGATTAAAGGGAACCCCTTTATTTCTATTAAAACATCTTTATTATTTTTCATAAGTATTAATATCCTATAGGCTTTCCATTCTTGTTAAATATAATTTCATTAGTTGATTTCCTATCACAATTTGGAACAGGTGTAAAAACATAAAAAATTGTACCAACAACTATTGAAGCTCCAATTTCAGAGACCCCCATAATTGCCTGAACTCCTTTTTCCATAACCTTTTCTATTGCTTTGTTTGCTGCTTTGTTAAAAATGTATTTCCCGGTATTTTTTAAAGTACTTCCAATATAATGCGGTTCAAGAGCATTATCAATTTTGCTAACATTATGATTCCAATTATCTTTAAAAGAATAAAATGGAAAATCTATTAAAAATTCTTTTTCAGTTTTATTAGAACTTGGATTTACCATCTTCCATTCACCACCTCCTTCTGCGGGGTTATTAGAGTTTGAATTAGGATAGTACCCCTTTATTAAAATATTAGAATTATTTATACCATCATTTACTGTTTGTATATCCAAATCATTTCCATTGCCTATTAGAAAGCTATTGCTTCCTATAATGCCCCTGTATGATACAACTAGTGCTGAGTTATTAATATATGACTGCCAATAGTTCCTTAAAGATTTATTATAAGTTGCTTTAAAATCTTCGGGGCATCCAAATCCTGAAGTTGCTTCTCCATTAAAAAAAGATGTAAAATCTGAACCTTTGCCAGATGTAAAGTTGAAAGCATTATCAGTTACTCCTACGCATGAACCATTATCAGCGTATATAAAGCCTCCCCTATTATGTTGCATCGCATTATACCAATCGTTCAAATTTCCATCAAATTCATTATAACCTTGTCTGCCTTCGCCACGCATTGTCATTGTTTGCGCTTCCCTGTATTTTTCCTTTCTTATTTTCATTATTTGGCCGGGAGTTAATTTTTGTGGTTCTGCTATATATCCGCTCGGATCGGTATATTTTAATGGATTGTTAAAACAATAGCTGTAGCGGTTATAACTTTGTGTATTACCCGGTTCTTGAACAAATGGGTCGGGACTGAGCATCTGCCCAATCAGCGGGTCGTATAAGCGACCATTCATGTTTATAAGCTTGAATGCATCCATATGTTCGTGCATTGTATAGCCGCGGTCGGTAATAAAGTTTGCAGGCAGGTTATTGTATGTCCAGTCCTGTGCGTTGCGGCGTCTGCCCCATGCATCGTAGCTCAAATCCTGCGCTATAGTTCCATCGCTTTTAACAAGCATATTAAGTGAACCCTGGTAATCGGTTTGTGCATAATACATTTTACCGGCGCCATTTTTAATTTCGTATATCGCTGCTAAATCATTACTGCCGGAAATATAATGCAATTCCTGTGTTGAACTTCCTCCGCCTGAAAGTTGTGTTACTTTTTTCTCATATAAAGATGAATAATATTTCGTTGAAGTTAAATTATTGTTTGTTCGTGTTTCAACTTTCTTTCTTGTTTCTTCGGGTCCGTATATAAAGTTCACATCAACAGTTCCTGATTGCTCGCCAATGTGCAAAACTTTATTGAAAGCAGTGTATTGAATATCCTGTGTTAACGAACTTATATTACCCAGACTATTGTATATTTCACCTACAGCATGCGGATGATTTGAGCTATAAGAATAATCGGTATTACTTACATCGCTTTTGTTTAATATGTTACCATCATCATCTTTATATCTCATGTTTACAGTATTGCTGCCAAAATTAATTGTTGTGAGGCGGTCGAGGATATCATAAGTGAAACTTTCATATAAATTACGGTTTGTTATTCCGCTGCAGCTTCCGGTATATGTAAGTTCATTTCTTCTGTTGTCAAGGTTGCCGGTAACAGGATTAAAACTATATGTCCATTTGTTATTCCAAGAACATGCACCTGCAGTAACACTAAGCTGGTCGGAACTCGGAGCACCAAGGTTATCGAAATTATATTGCCTGTTCATTGTTACGCTTCCTGTTCCCAAATTAACACTTTTTGGTGAATTAAAACTGTTAACAGCAGAAAGCGACCAGATGTTGTTATTTGATGCATCGGTAACCTGTGTTAAATTACCATACGAATCGTAAAAACGTTTTACAATATAACCTGATGGGTAATTGATTTGCGATACATTGCTGTAATCATCAAATGCAAATGAAGTGGTAAAATTATTCTGCGCATCAATATTTTCAATTACCTGATAATTTCTTCCGAAGTTGTCGTATTTATATGATGTTTGCATATTGTCTTTACCGCCGTTCATATATGCTAATTTTCCTTTACCGTTGGTTTCTGTATCGTAATAATAATTGTACGTATATGTATTTCCGTTTGATGCATCAATTTCTTCTTTTTTATATAGTCTGCCTATTTTATCATAATAAAATTTATGAATATTTCCTTTTGCATCTGTTTGTTTTGTGATTCGTGCAAAAGCATCATATTCATATGCGGTTGTTCCTGCATCAGGACTGAGCAAAGATAGTTGTTTTCCGAAATTATCGTAACTAATTGTTGTAGTTTGTCCGCCTGATATTATTTGTGTGGGATTATCGGCACTGTTATATACATAATTCACTTTATTATCCAATGCATCAGCCGATGTTATCACAGCACCGGAAACATCCGATATCTGATAAGATGTTTTTCCGCTTTCAATAATTTTAGCTGTTGATTTTATACTCAGTTGATTTTGTCCGTCAAGGGACGGTTCAATTGAATATTTAACATTTCCGGCAGGAGAAGAAGTTCCGGTAAGCAAAAACAAAGGGAAATAATAACCGTATTGCGTAACTATTCTGTTTGTATTTCCGGGAGCGTCATTAGGACCAGGCATATCAGTATTGTCAACCATAAAATATGCATTATAGTTTGTAGTGCTGTATATCTGACTGCCGCCAAAAATATTAGTTTGTTTTCGTAAAGTTCTTCCGAATAAATCAAAATATACTTTTACGGGTGCCTCGCCGTTACCTGTTGTTTCAACTGAATAAACAGCATTTGTTATTCCTGAAGACAATTCGAATTTTATTGTATTTGTAATTTTTTGCCCTGTTGGTAAAGTTGTTTCCTGCAAATTTCCGAATCCGTCGTATTTCAAGTTTGCAACCAACCCGTTTTCATCCTTTGTCCAAATCACATTACCATATTTGGGTTCAAATAATGCTTCGTTTACCAGTTCGGTAGTATTAGTTAATTTTTTGGATTTTATAGCAAATCTCTGGTTTGTTTCATACTCTATTGTTGTTGTCAGGGGGTCAGTGACATCACTTCCAATTTGTTTTGTTTCTGAAATATTTCCGTAATTATTATATGTATATGAAGTAGTAACAATTTGCTGAGTAGCTCCACCATCTTTAACACCTGTTTGCACCACCTGTGAATTTAATACTCCTTTTGAAGCATCCCAGTTATAAGTAATGCTTCTTGAATAATTAGCAAGATTATCGCGGGTTTTTGTAATACTTACATTCTGGCATTTATTGGGTATCCACCCGGAATTTCCAGCAGGAATATAATTTGTATAATCGGTTTGTGTTTTGGTTTTAACAGGACCTGTATTTAAATTAGATATTGTTTTTGAAACAACGGAACCGATATTTCCGTTGGCTAAATCACTGTATGAATAACTGCTTGTAGATATTGAAATTTTAGGATTACTCACGCTGAAGCCCGAAACAGCATCATATTTATAAATGTAATTTTTGCTCATATCTCCTGTTGTATATGGCAAAAATCTTTTATTTCCATAATCGTAATAACTTGTATAAACATCATTCATTGATTTTAATGTGTAAACAGGAAATTTGTTATTTGTCCACTGATAAGCAAAATATTCATTTGAGCTATTAAAATTTGTATAATAATATGTATTATTAATACTATAATTATTTTCAGTTTTTGTTAAATGTTCGAGATTCTGGAAACCCCATGTATCTGTTATATTTCTATATCCGTTTACCGAAGTGAATTTCATAAAACCCATAAATCCTCTGCCCTGCAAATGAATTTTAGCACTTTCATAAAAATAAAAAGTGCTTGCATTGCCTCCAATACCATTACTGCTTTGCACTGCATAAACCACCGGCATTGAACCCATATAATCCATCAGCGGATATGATGCACCCGAACCTTTTATGTAATATTCTTTGCTGGTTCCATCACTTTTGGTTTCAATTGTTGTAAACAATCCACTGTTTATAAGGGTATAATTTATAGAAGTAGTTTTATTTAAACCATTTTTTATATTACAAAGCAGCTGAGGTATTTGGCCTGGCTGATTATAAATTTTGCTGCTAACCTGGCAATCAGTTGCCCCATATAAGTCATGATATAAATCCATTTTTCCATCACCGTTAAAATCTCCGAAGTTTACATTCGTGCTCTGGCAGTACAGAGATTTAGATTTAACATTAGCTATGTTATTATAAAAATCAACATTATAATAAAATTTAACACCAGATGTTAAATAATTATGTATAACAATTATATCAGTTTTGCCATCACCGTCAATATCTGAAGATACAAGTTTATTAATATTTGATTGGTCAATAAATGAAATGCTTTTTTGTTCAAAAATACCATCGCCTTTAGAAATATATAGATTGTTTCTATTTCCAAAATCGGTTAAACCATCACCGTTGAAATCGCCCAATAATATTTTTTCGTCTACACTGATTGGCAAATCATAACAATCAAACCCTCCGTTTCCGCTGTTTTTATTCGGATTGAATAAACATAATTTGTTATTAATTAAAGCATCGGATATTCCATCACCGTTGTAATCGCCAACCAAAGGAAGACCAAATAAACCTGAACTTGTATTATAAGTTACAACATTTGAAAACGGAGCAGGAACATTTGAATTAATTGCAGAATACCTTATTTGAATACTTCCTGGTAAACAAATTATCATATCCTGCAATCCATCTGCATTGAAATCACCAAGTGAGACAGCATTTGTGGAAAGTATTATTGCATCTTTTTCCTGAAATTTCCTGCAATTAATATAAGAACAGTTGTCGGGTACATTTATCAAAGGAATATATTTATATTGACCATTATAACTTGAAACGGCCATAGCATCAGAAATACCGTCTCCATTTAAATCGAAACCGGCAAAAGAATAATTATATTCGAAATTGAAAAATTTAATATATTCGGGATCATTTGAATGTATGGTTGCAAACATTCTTTCCACACCACTTTGAAAACTGAATGAATAATAATATTCATAATAGCCATATTGAGCATTAAGTCCTTTATGCAATTTAACAAAATCATCTTTTCCATCTCCATTAAAATCACCGATAAAATTTCCACAATCCAAAACCGAATTACTGTAGTGATCGCTAATGCCAATATCCTGTATTGAAATATCTCCGGTAATCTTTGAATAACTGAACACGGTACTATTATAATTCTTCCCATCTGCACCATATTCAACAACTTCATTCAGGTGTGTGTATGTATCATCGTTGTTGTAATTAAGAACATATTTATGACTCAGACTTCCTTCTGCATAAACTCTGATTTCTTTAAGAAGAACATTATTCAGCAATGAAGAACCCAAGACCCATCTTTTTGACATTCTGCTTTTATTTTCATATATGAAATTTACTTTATTTGTTGCAGAAATCTGAGTACCGTTTTTTGTGTATTCTATTGATTGAATTCTGAACTCACTGCCGGTATTAAAATAAGTATAGTGTATTTCATTTCCGAATTGGTCTTTTACAACATTCAGATGCCATTCAAGAATTTTATTTGTATTACCGTTTAAATATAATCTTGAATCATTTTCCAAACCAAAATCCATAGTTAATCCATCTTTGGTTTCAACAACAAATCTTTCGGGACCGAAGCCTGTAGCTCCGTATGGTGTAACCTTAACAAAACTTTCTATTTCGGTTCTGTATGTTCCATCGGGTTGTATTATTAATCTCTTTCCATCGAATGCAAAAACATCATTCAAATCCATTGTTATTCCACTTGCCTTGGTGTCGTTATAAATATTTTTCGTAACCCTGCTTATGGAAGAGAGTCCGGTTAAATTCCAGCCCACTCCAATCATACCATCGCTTAACACACTGTAATATGATAATCCAAGCGAAGGTTTCATGCCTCCAATACCCGGTGACAATATTATGGGTATGTAATAATTTGCTTTTCCATCAGCAGATACATTAAACGAACCTGCAGTTGCTCCAACCGGTAAATTTACATTTAATGGTCTGTTATAATTTTCTCCCGACTGGTAATTGATGTCACAAACAATATTCTCATTAATATTAAAAACCTTTTTGCAGTTAGCGGGAGAAACAATTGTTTTACCCCCTGAAGTCGGAGGTTTTATAAAAACAATATCCCTTGCAGTGTTTGTACAGTTCAAAGCATCAGGCGGGATTGTTATTACATTTTTATTCTGCGAATACGCCACACCCGCATTTAAAATCAATACTGCTGCTAAAATTTTTCTTGTTTGTTTCATTGGATTATGGTTATTAGTCATTGGTCAATAGTTTTTTTAGCTTCGAGCTATGAGCCACGAGCTATGAGTTTTATTAATTGTTATATTGTTCACTGCTTTATCAAAAGCCATTCTTTTGTTTTATTATCAACAATAATTTTCAGCACATAATTTCCTGCTGAAGCATTTGAAATGTTAAGATTATTTGTTGAAGTGATGTTTTGGTTTTCATAAATCACCCTTCCCTGCATGTCGGTAATTATTATTAATCCGGTTGTTGTTTCGGGCAGGTTAGTAATGTCTATTTTAAGTTCACCTTTTGTAGGATTAGGATAAACTGTGATTTTTTGTTCACCCAGAGCAGTTTCATATTTATCTTTATAGTTGTTTTCCTTTACAAGTTTTGTGCTGTCGTTATAAGTGGTGTCAATTTCAGGAACGGCACCTGGCATTTGAATTACCTCACGCATTGTTCTGTTGCCTGCGGCATCGTACGAGTACCGGAAGTTTTGAGATTTTACTACTGTTGCTGCGAGCAGTATGATGCTCATTAATATTAGTTTTTTCATGTGGTTTTTTGTGTTTATTATGTTTTTCATAATTAATTAGTTTTCTTTTGCCTTGTGCCTTGTGCCTTATGCCTTATGCCTTTTGCCTTTTTTCTAATTCCGGCGACAAACATATATCAAGAAAGCACACGTGTCAAGCGCATTTTAGAATTCGCTAGATTATTTTTAGAATTCGTTGGGATATTTTTAGAATTCGTAAAAAAGAGGTATTAAAAACAGAAAAATTGTTGGTTTTTAAGATGAAAGGGAAATATTTTTCTATAAACAAAGGAAGCGGAGTATGTGTATTTCTGTTTTTGTAGGAAATCGGATGATTTAAAATAAAAACCAGACGCTGATAAAATATGAAAAAGATGAAAAAACGCAGATTTAAAAATCATATTGAATCATATTTTTCTGTGTTAATCTGCGTCTTTATTTTTTTTAGAATTCGTAAAAAAGGTGATTTAAAACAAATATTCTTTTTAAGGAAAATCAAAAATTTATTATATTTGTTTTACATAATTTTAGGGTAAGGCAAAAAATATAATTGCGATAAATAAAAACAATATAAAAAAGTGCGGAGTCAGCACTATAAACACTGACAGAAACAATATGAAAAAATTTACTATTATCATTACGGTTTTAATTGCAGTGGCAATTAATGCAAATGCACAAATTCCAAACAGCGGATTTGAAACATGGACAAATTACGGAACATACATGGAAGCAGATGGATGGAGTTCCACTAATATGGCTTCTGCAGGCACGTTCTATCCGGTTACAAGAGCATCCGACCCATATCCTGTTACTATTGGAAATTACTCAATTCGTCTTGAAAATAAACCGGCGCTATTACCTTCGTACGAAGCCATAGGCTTTGTGTGGACGCTTCCTGCAACTGCCCCTCAGCCCGAGCCGTCCTTTCCCATCACAGGACATCCGACCAGCCTCACAGGTTACTACAAATGGGCGCCACAGAACGGCGACACCATGTTTGTTCAGATAATTCTTTACCACGAAGGAACCGGAGTAGCATATGATGATTTTTCAACAACAACTGCTGCTGCATCATGGACACCATTCTCAATTCCAATTTCATCCTATACCGATGCCGATAGCGGTTTGGTAATTATTGCTGCTTTTTACTCTGATGGTCCTTACAATATACCATATGGCAACTCTGTTCTGTATGTGGATAATTTAAATTTTGATGGATTTGTCGGTGTAGCTTCCGAACAAACATCACAAAACGATTTAATAAATTTATACCCCAATCCCGCATCTGACAAATTAACAATAGAATCGTCACAATTGACAAATGAAAGCATTTTGACGATTTGCAATATAAACGGTCAGGAAATGATAAAGGAACAAGGCATAAGGCAAAAGGCACAAGTAGATGTTAGTAATTTGCCAAGCGGAATTTATTTTGTGAAACTCATAACTGATAAGACAGTTGAAGTGAGAAAAATAATAAAGGAATAAAAAATCCGGGAACTTTAAAAATAAATCAGATGGCTTTATGCAACTGGTAAACATATTAATAATGTTGGGGACAAGGCGAAAGCAAACTATTACTATTTTGATATTAATAAATAAAATTAATGATAAAAAACAACAAATTATGAAATATCCATGCAAAAGGAAAAGTTTGCACCAACCGTAAATGAATAAATGTGTATTGCAACTTTCAACTAAGAAAGGCATGGACCTGCCGGCCGGCAGGCAGGTATTCACGAGCAGGTTTTTCAATGGGCATTTGCGGGAGCGAGTAACAAAGAAAAACTAAAATATGGCAACTAATTAATATAAATAATTTTAGGGTTCAATTAACAACAAAATTTTGCACACATGAAAAAACTATTATTTCTAACTTTATTTGTGGCTATAATGTCTTTTTCAAGATTATTTTCCCAAACTCCTACAAGAGTAGATGTTAGTGGAGGTGATTTTCCGACTCATTTTTACGCACCCAACGGTGATTTATATATTTTTTATACGATAGCAGGCGCCCCTGAGAAAATGGTTATGAGAAAAAGAAACTTCGGTGATATTAATTTCGGTAATGAAATTGATATTTACAATTCTAAAAGAGTTGCAGCTATGCATTTTGCACAAAATGGTGATATTGATCTGGCTTTGTCGGGTTCAAATTCAGTGGCAATACTTCAAAGCACTAACAGTGGTTCAACATGGAATTATGTTACCAGCTATGGTGCAGCAGACGGAGGTGCCGATCCCTGCTATATGCCTTTGTATTTTACTGAGGACGCCGATAGTTTAAGGTTAGTATATGGATATATGGCTTATAACGCTGTCCTGGGTTCTTATCCGACTGTTTATACAGCCAAGAGAAAAAGTAATGTATGGGATGTGAATTCCACTCAGATAAAAGACGGCACTTATTATGGAGGCTTTATTGCAGGTGTTGTCGAAAATGGCAATACTGTTTCAATTATTACCGACAGAGGTCATTTATATAGTACTGACAATGGTGTTACATATGTTATGCAAGATAAAAACGACCCGACTTCTGATAACCTGAGGGCAAGAGGTATGTATCTTTATAATAATAAAATGCATATTATACGTTCTTTTACTTATGGCCCTGTTGGCAGTGATCAAAACTTAAACTATACAAATAGTACCGATTTTGGTGCAACCTGGATGACTCCGCAAAAAAGCATTTTTAAAAACGGAATAACCCGAAGTTACCCATGCATTGCGGTAGTTCCTGATTTCATTGTCGCAGCATGGCTGGTAGATTATGTTTCTAATCCACCAACCGGCTATAAGAAAATTAATTGTACAGCTGCTTATCTTACCAATACAAATATATGGGATGCAGAAGGACCTTTAGTTGAGTTAGAAATTAATCAACGAATTTCTGATAATAATAATGTAATGCTTGATGCGAAAAGTTTCAGCAATACTTTTTCACTTATTTATTCTGTTAGAAATGGAGATGGTACGTTTAATATTTATTTGTTGCAATGGACTCTTGGAACTACAGAAGTAAATAATGCAATATCAAATTCAGATTTCAGAATTTTTCCTAATCCTGCATGCAATCAAATATGTGTTGAAACTATAGAAAATCATATTAATGGAAGTGTATATATTACCAACATAAACGGACAAGAATTAATAAGGCAACAAATAAAAGACAGCAAAACACAGATAAACATTAGCAATTTACCAAGCGGAATTTATTTTGTGAAACTCGTAACTGACAAGACAGTTGAGGTGAGGAAGATAATAAAAGTATAAAATATGAAAAGTTTACTTTTCGTTCTTACACTAATGCTGACAGTTGAGCAATATATATCAGCACAATGCAATTCCGGCTCCCATACTGTTACAACCAATGAAGTCATTACCGGCAGTTGCATAATAACCGGCGACCTTACAATACTAAACGGGGCTACTCTTAATGTTGACCTCACGAGTCCGGCAGCTGATACATTTGTGGTGCGGGGAAATATTTTGCTTCTGGGAAATGCCGTTTTGTGGGTACATGCCGCTCCCGGTTCAACAGGCGAGCAGTTTATTGTATCGAACAGCTTCAACAATCAGCGAGTTATAACCACCAAAGACAGCAGCAGGATACAACTGGAATACGTTGAATTCAGAACGCAGGAAGGCGACCTCACAAATGCTGCCAGCATTTACATGAACTATAATGCTGAAAACAGTTCAATATTTTATGTTAATAAAAGCTGGCTGGACTCTGAAAAAGCATGGTTGTTATTTAACCTTAAGAATAAATCAACATTGATCGGCTACGAACCGAATCATTTGCCAACCGAAATATACCTGCAGGATACCGCTCAGGTAGCATTACACGGACCAAATACAAAGACCGGAATGTGGTTCACTTTCGAATCCATAACAGATACACTTAACCTTCCGGCCGACCAGTCTCAGCCATTTACATGGAAAATCGGCAGAGGCGTTGGCGGATTAAACACTCAGTGGTATTTTGAAGCGGATACGGCACAAGTGGGGTTAGGTGTGCAAATGTTTCCGACTGCAAAAATGGTTATCAACGGAGTAGGAACTCCTTCTACCAAAGAAGTAACGGTTGCTCTTTTGTTTGCAAACGGCACCGATACATTGCAAAATCTTACGACCGGCATTCAAAACACAACAGTAGCCACCGGCATTAATGGCAGTGTTAAGCTTAACAATGTTAATTTAGGTCCAATAGCTTGGCAATTGTACGTTCTGATGAATGAAAATCTTTATATAAAAAACTCGGTTGTAAATGAGATCGGCATAGCAGGTCCGAGCAGTGTTGTTGTTGACAGCTCATTACTTCAGTTGGCACTGCTGGCTGCCGTGGGTGTGGGAGGCAGCACAATGACCGTAAATAATTCTGAAATATGGAATCAGGGCATCACTGCATCCAATAACAGCACAATTATCCTGAATGATTGTAATGTATACGGCAGTTGGTTCAGTACTACCGACGCACCATCGCATATTACAGTAAATAACGGATGTTTTTTTCAAAACCCTGCGGGATGCACGATGAATACAGCACTCAACTGGACTACGGGACAACCTTATTGTAATCCATTTATACCATCCGGCTTTCCGCAAATCTTAACGCCTGCATCAATAACCTTGAATGGGGTGAACAGTAATTGCGTAAACGTAATTAATAAAATAGAAAACATTAGGGGTATAACAATTTATCCTAACCCTGCAACAAACAAAATAACAATTGAACTCCCACAACCAGCAAAAGAAAGCACTTTGATAATTTGCAGTATAAATGGACAGGAATTAATAAAGCAGCAAGCCACAAGCTGCAGGCTTCAAGTAGATATCAGTAATTTGCCAAGTGGAATTTATTTTGTGAAAGTTGTAAATGATAAAACGGTTGAGGTGAAAAAAATAATAAAAGAATAAAGCCCGGTTACAGCGGGCAGTAATTAGCAATAAAAAAAATAAAAGTGAAAATATAAACAAGTTGTAGGGCATTAGAGAAAACAAGAATAATATAAGGCAGAAATGGAACAAAATAGCTTTATTAAAAAAAAATATTGTTTTCAATACGGTGTTGTTCTTTTTATTTTATTATCAGTATTGGCTTTGAATGCACAGCCCAATTGGCCATTAATTAAAGCCAATGCAACTTTCAACATACCCGATACAAATTACTTTTCGCCGCAAATACTGCCAATAAATGTTGGCGGATGGGAAGACGGCCTATACATTACACGCGACGGGAAACACCTTTTCAGCACATACTTGCCTGTTGATGCTTTATCATGGGTTGGCGATCTTTCTCCATGCATTAATTTTCATCCGTATTACAGGGGTCCCCTGCTCGGAATAGATACAATTACGAATCCATGGAGCTGTCAGAATTACATGCAAAGTGATATAATAAAAACCGAAAGACCCGATACTGGAGCAGCCTTTAACCAATGGCATTATTCAAACCTGAACAAACCCGCTACCTTTGAAGGAGGTGTGTGCGGTGTTCTTTTAAATGCCGACACATTTGATGTTTTTGTTTGCACAAGAGATACAGGAGCCACAAGTACGGATATAATGTTCATGCGTAACGTGCCGGTTAATCCCGGTTTTTCAACTGCAGTGCCCATTCTAAGCACAACAGCTCAGGAAGACAATCCTCACATTGAGAGACTAACCAACGGTAACCTGCTTTTGTTTTTTGACCGCGACAGGTATATTTATTACTCAACCAGCACTAACAACGGAATTTCGTGGCAAACGCCAACCCTGGTTACAAATGTTTTAAACGACCAGGCACCTTACGATGTTCAGCCCCACCTCTGGCATGACGGATTGGACTGGTGGGTGTATTTCTGTGCTGATAACCCGGGCGGACTGAGATGCATATACAGGTCCAAGCAAATCACAAGCGGTAATTGGAACAGCTGGGGAACAAAAGAGATGGTAGTTGAACCAATAGGAATAAGCGGAGCATACGGAAATGTAATTGCCGTAGGAGAACCCACGCTCACCGAATGGGGCGACCTGTATTTTGTAACAGTATATGGCAATACATTGCAACCGGATACGACAGATGTGTTCGACTGCGACCCATGGGTTTTAAAAAGGAAACATCCGCTGATTAATTCTGCAAATAATCAGCATTCGGTTGTAAAACAAATTGAGTTATATCCAAACCCGGCAAACACTAAAATAATAATTGAAACATCAAAAAGCAATGCAAACGGAACCATCTATATTAGCAACATAAACGGACAGGAATTAATAAAGCTACAAGCCACAAGCTGCAAGCTTCAAGTAGACATTAGCAATTTGCCAAGTGGAATTTATTTTGTGAAAGTTGTAACTGATAAAACTGTTGAGGTGGGAAAAATAATAAAGGAATAAAAATAGTTGTCAGTTGCCGGTTGATAGTTTTTGGTTAATTTTTTACCACCAGAAACCTTTTATTAACCACTGTTTTTCCATCGGATAATTTTAAAAAGTATAATCCGCCTGAAAATCCTTTTACATTAACATCTAATATTTCACCTGAGAAATCTCCATTCGATATTTTCTTGCCCAGAATATTGAAAACAGAGTATTCTATTTTGCCCGTGTTGTTTTTTACTAAAACCCTTAAATTATCAATTGCCGGATTGGGGTATACAAAACATTCTGATTTATTCATTCCGGCATTTTTTTCTTCTACTGTAGCCAAGCTGTCGAGTGTTATTATGTATACAAATGATTTATTCAGGGCGGCAGAATCGAGCTGTACAGGCTGTGGTCCGCCCACATCACCTATAAACTTTTTACTGTTGGGACTGAAACAACCAAATCCGTTTACATGAACTGTTCCCGTCCAATACGAACTCAGTGTATCATTAAAATAAGTAAGGCGCTGCTGACTGCTGCCATCCGAGTTCATTATCCACCAATCGTCTCCACCTTTTGAACTGCCTGAAGTACCTTCACGGTTTGTCATCCACACTATATGCTGTCCGTCGGGACTGCTGAATGCATGTTCGCAATACGGCCAACCAACAGATCCGCCGGTAGTGGTTAACTGCTGAATGTTGTTGCCAAGAGTATCCATAGAATAAATCTGGTCGGCCCATACCCAAACCTGATTATAATCACTTGCAAATATTATTTTGCTTCCATTAGGCGACCAGCCGTAGGGTTCATTAAAAGCAGGTATTCCGCCGGGTGTTATTGTTCTGATGTTAGCAAGATAAGGACCATTGACCGTGTCATCAACAAAAGCCGCAATTTTAACCGCCCATCCTCCGAAGCATAGTTTTCCTATAGGAAGCACGCAATCTGCTCCGTTAACCGCATCTGTCATCTGCGCCCACATTATTTCTTTTCCATTTGGTGAAAACGAAGGAAATATGATTGCACTAATGCCTGTATTGGGCATATTGGTGAGTTTGTATGTTTTATTACCATTGGTGGTAACTACGTACAAATCGTTATATGAACCTATTCCTGGTATTGAATTGCCCGGCGTGCCGGGATGATTAGCCATCTCAACAGCGAAAAGCAGATACCTGCCTAACGGGTCAAAAACCGGTCCCGATACGCTTTTTCCGGGCAGAGAAGAATTACTGCAGCTGAAACAACGCTCATTAACGCGGGTATTGTTGGGTCCGACGTTAGCCAGATATGCCTGATAATACCCATTTTTAATAAGTGCATAACCAACCAGTGTACTGTCATATGGACTCCATGCAGAACACATTGCCGAATCACGGAAACGGTAAACCGAAATGTCGGGCTTTTGTGCTTTTAAAATCTGGAGTTGAAAAAACAAAACAACAGCAAAGGATAGAATTGTTTTTATTCTCATGGACTGGAATTTTAAACGTTTACATTAATTATACACATTAACTTAATTTTACCCTGATTCATTTTTAAACGAATGAAACTCTACCAAAGTTAATAAATATTTTTTATTTTCATACTTCATACCTCTTACCTCACACTTCAAAAAAAATTGCCCCGCATTCCCTCAGATGCCGTTAAGCAGATTAGAACGACACTGAAGGAAACGGGACAAAATAAGTATTAACCAAAATTGTTGAACTCTTTTCTTAAAGATACGAAGTGATTTGTTTAATGTCAACAGCATTTTAGAATTCGTTGGGATATTTTTAGAATTCGTTGGGATGTTTTTAGAATTCGTATAAAAAGTAGTCAGTAGACAGAATTCAGTAATCAGCAGAAAAAAAAACAATAAAACATACTTGCTGCTAAATTCCGACTACTGAATACTGACTACTGATTACTTGCCAGAAATATTACCGTATAATAAATTTAATTTATCTTTGTTTTATAATTAACCGGTTTGGTACTCATTTTTTAGAAATAAACTTTGTAAGTGGAAAAAGCAGGTAAATATTTCATCGTTTTCATATCAGCCATTATCTTTTTATCGGGCATCAGGGCTTTTGCGCAGGAGAAGCAAAAAATAGATTTCACTGCAAATACACTCGAATTCGACAAGAGCATGGGTGAAAACATAAAAAGATTAATAGGTAATGTAGTTATGTGGCAGGGCAACGTGTATATATACTGCGACAGCGCCCACCTGAACAACGAAGAAAATACTCTGGTAGCATACAGTAAAGTTCATTTACGGCAAAACGACACAGTGAATTTATACGGCGACATACTTCATTACAACGGCAACACCAAAATTGCCGATATAGAAGGAAACGTAATACTGAAAGACAAACAAATTACTCTTAGCACAACACGCTTAACATTTGATATGAACAAAAACATAGGAACATACACAACCGGCGCAAGGATTGTTGACAAGGAAAATACGCTGAGAAGCACTTATGGTTATTTCTATGCTAATAAAAATGAATTTTATTTCAAGAAAAATGTTGTGCTTGTAAATCCCGAATACATTACACGGTGCGATACATTACTTTATAACACGGTAACAAAAACATCATATTTTTTTGGTCCTACAACAATTGAGAGTGATTCGGATTTTATTTATTGCGAAAACGGATGGTATAATTCAATAACAAACAAGTCGCAGTTTAACAAAAATGCATATCTCATAAGCAAGGAGCAAACAATAAGAGGCGACAGTTTGTTTTTCGACAGGAATAAAGGTTTTGGAAAAGCTATAGGCAAAGTAACTCTCATTGATACTTTGCAAAAGATAATTGTAAAGGGCGATTATTCGGAATATTTTGAAAAGACAGGGAACTCATTCATTACGGGAAATACATTTCTAAGCCAGATCATAGAAGATGACACGCTTTTCCTGCATGCCGATACTTTAAGGTCGGTTTCCGATTCGACAAAAACACGCAAAACATTATTTGCATATCATAAGGCAAAATTTTTCAAAACCGATATTCAGGGCATGTGCGATTCGCTTGTTTATGCACTCAGCGATTCGGTAATAAAACTTTATTTTACTCCCGTTTTGTGGTCGGATGAAAATCAACTAACGGCAAAATATACCGAAATGAGATTGAAAAACAAACAAATAGAATCAATATACATGAATGAAGACGCATTCATAATTTCGCAGAAAGATACAAGCAGATATAACCAGATTAAAGGTACGAACATGATAGGTTATGTAAAAAACAACGAACTGTACAAGGTGTTTGTGAACGGCAACGGCGAAACCATTTATTATATTGAAGACAGTAAAGGCAAGTATATGGGCATTAACAAAGCCGAATCCGAAAACATGATAATTTATCTTAAAGATAAAAAAGTCAGAAGAATTAAATTCATAAACAAACCCAAAGCCGTGCTTCATCCACCAGAAAATAACGACAGAAGCGAATTATATCTGAAAGATTTCATATGGCACGAAAACAAACGACCTTTAACGAAACTTGACATACTGAACCCATAAAATGATTAAATTCTTTTCTTCAAGTCATACCATTACTCTTATCTTCATTCCTCTTGTTGCTGTTATTTTGTTTTTGCTGTCGTTCACTCAACCTGCAGAAATAAACATATCGGGAGCAATGCCTTTTTTTGAGGTATCTGCCAAATTTATCAATGTATTTAAAATTATTTCAATGTTAACAGGAATAATTTTAATTATTGCACAAGCTTTAATTATAAACAACATTGCCACTAATTTTGAATTCCTTCGAAACAATTACCTAACGGCATTTATCTATATTTTACTTTTATGCAGCAACAACGAATTCATGAATTTTAATCCTGTTATCATTGCCAATCTTTTTATTCTTCTTGCATTAAATTCCACTTTGCTTTTTTTTGAAAAAGAAGAAAGCAGTGATAAAAACATTTTCAACTCCTCGTTTTTCATTTCAATCGCTTCGCTTTTTTATTTTCCTTCGGCTTTTATTCTGCCCGTGACTTTTATGAGTTTGATTATTCTGCGATCAACAAATTTCAGGGAGATGTTCATTTTGCTTTCGGGATTCCTGCTTCCCTATTGCTTTATGCTTACTTATTATTTCTGGTTCGACAAACTCGGTTATTTTTTTAATTCACATTTTTCCGGAATGTTAACTTCTAAAATACATTTCATCACTGATAATTATTTTATTTTTGTTTTAATAATTGCTTTCATTATAATTTTGTCGTGGATAAAAAAAATTACCGGTGTTACCGAATATATAATAAAACTCAGGAAATTTCACTCCATACTAATCTGGTTTTTCTTATTTCTGATAGTTACTTTTTTATTTCTCGATAAAAAATCCATGACTCATCTCACGCTGATTTATATTCCCGTTACAATCTTTATCTCAAAATATCTTATTGAAAGTAAAAACAAAGTGTTTGCCGAAATATTGCTGTGGATGGTTGTGGCAGGTGTTGTGGTGTTTAAGTTTGTATAGGGCAGAGGGCAGAGGGCAGAGGGCAGAGGGCAGAGGGCGAAGGGCAGAGAGCAAAGAGCGTGGAACATAACCCTGATATACATTATTCTGTATTCGATATTTTTTCGAAAAAG
>JAQUPB010000047.1 GCA_029004185.1 Bacteroidales bacterium
ACTTTGATAATTATGGAAATGTTTATGTTTCAGGTGGTACACCTCCATTTAAAACTTCAAAATATTCAAATACAGGAGCTTTGATTTGGACTTTTACATTTTCTATTACATGGTCTGTGTTTTGGTATTCTAAGTTTTGCGTACTTCAAAATAGTGGAAGTTTATTTTTTGGCGAAGGTTATAATAGTGCTGCTGCAGGTACACGAATATTGAAAATAAATAATGCAGGTAATTGTATAATTACTTCTCCTTATTTTGGTAACAACAATGAGATATGGTTAATGTTTTATAATTATTGCATCAAAAAATTATTTGCATTTGGAGGAGGAACAATCACAAATAATGACAATTTAAAAATAATTTCAGATACTAATTTAACAAGTAGTACTTCGAAAAGTTTTAATGGTGCAATTTGTGGTTTGGGTAGTTGTAACGATATTGCTTCAGCTGTTATGGATGACAATGGAGATTTCTATGCTATATCTACTTCACTTAGTGGATGTACTAGTGTTGAAGGACATTTGCAAAAAAGTTTAGCTTCTAATAATTATAACCCTCCTAGCGCTTTTGATGTTAATACCGGATATAAATTTCAGGAACCTCTGTGTAAAATAATAGTACAAGGTGGTACTGTTAGAGCAAATGCATTAGCATTAAATAGCAATTATCTTTTTAGTTACGATGGGAAAATACTTATGGCATGGAATAAAACTAATGGGAACTTACTAAGTTCTTTAATTGTTAATGCCACATATACAGATGGTTCTTCCAGAACTCATGAAGGAATTGATGTAGATGAATGTAATAATGTTTATGTAGGAGGACAAAATCAAGTGCATGTTTATAAATTCGACGGAACAACCTTTAACCCAAAACCATCAATAACCACAAATATTCCCGGCGAGGTATACGATATTAAATTAGACAGAACAAAAGGTATTTTAATTGTTTGTGGAAATGCTTTTTTAACAACGGTTACTGCAAACATTAAAGTTTGTGATTATTTAAAATTAGATAGCACAGTTGATGCAACTTGCGCCGGAGGAACTATATGTGAGCATGCAAGCGGCGGCACACCACCATATACTTTTGCATGGAGCACAGGAGCTGTTGCAACAAGCGATTCGGTAAGCTGCATAACGGTTCCAAACGGAACATATTATGTAACAGTTACAGACAATTCATGTTCGAGAAAGATGCAAATAGATACTATTATTGTCAAAGGTGCAGGAACTATGAGTTTAACAGCCACAGGCGGAGCAATATGTTCAGGCACAACAACAACAATAACAGTAAGCGGAGCCAGTTTTTATACATGGAGTAATAATTCAAACAGTTCAACACAAACAGTATCGCCTATTACTACCACAACATATTTTGTAACCGGTTCGGATGGTTTGAACTGTACAGGAACTGCTTCGTGTGTTGTAACAGTATATAATAATCTTATATTGACAACAACCGGAAGCACAATATGCAAGGGAAATATAGCAACAATAAGTGCAAGCGGAGGAACAAGCTATACATGGAATACAGGTGGAACAAGTAGTTCCATTTCCATTAACCCAACTTCTACCACTACTTATAGTATATCGGGAACAGATGCAAACGGCTGCACAAACACAGCGCAGGCAATAGTTACAGTAAAGCCACTGCCAAATGTAACAGCAACCGGAGGAACAATTTGTAATGGAGATAATATAAACATTACCGCAAATAATGCAATAACATATACATGGAATACCGGCTCAAACAATAATCCATATAATGTTAATCCGAATACAACAACAACATACACGGTAACAGGAACAGATAATAATACCTGTACAAACACAGCGCAGGCAGTAGTTACAGTAAAGCCACTGCCAAATGTAACAGCAACCGGAGGAACAATTTGTAATGGAAATAATATAAATATTACAGCAAATAATGCAACAACATACACGTGGAATAGCGGCTCAAATAATAATCCGTATAATGTAAATCCGAACACAACAACAACATATTCGGTAACGGGAACAGATGCAAACGGCTGCACAAACACAGCACAAGCAATTGTTACAGTAAATCCATTGCCAAATGTAACAGCAACCGGAGGAACAATTTGTAATGGAGATAATATAAACATTACAGCAAATAATGCAATAACATATACATGGAATACTGGCTCAAACAACAATCCGTATAATGTTAATCCGAATATAACAACAACATATACGGTAACAGGAACTGATAATAATAACTGTGTAAATACAGCACAGGCAATTGTTAAAGTTAATCCTTTGCCAAATGTGACGGCAACAGGAAATCCTTTATGTGTAGGAGACAAATCAACATTAACAGCAGCAGGAGCAAATACATATTCATGGGATAACGGACTTGGAAGCGGAAATCCGAAAGTTGTAAAACCTACAGTTAGCACGGTTTATATTGTTACAGGAACAGATGTAAACGGATGCATCGGAACAGCAAAAGTTGTGATATGTGTAAGTATAAATTCTCCGGTATCGGTAAATAATCCAACGATTTGTTATGGAACATCAGCAACATTAAATGCAAGCGGAGTATTAACATACACATGGAATAATTTACAAACAGGAAACACAATAACAGTAAATCCGATTGCAACAACAACTTATAATGTAACAGGAACAGATGTTAACGGATGTTCAAACACAGCAAAATCGGTGGTGACTGTATCGCCGCAAATGTTTGTAAACATAATAAACCAAAAAGATGCCACATGCGGATTTGCAAATGGAAGCGCAACTATAACCGCAAGCGGAGGAATGCCATACACTACAGGAATATTGAATTATAATTGCATTTGGAGTACAGGTGAAACAACACCAACAATAAACAATCTTAAAGCAGGAACATATATTGTAACAGTAACCGATTCCATAGGATGTTCAGCAATAACAACTGTAACAATAAAAGATACGCCGCCTGTAACATTATCAATTTATTCAAATCCTGCAAGCTGTTTTCCGAATGGTACGGCAACTGTAACTATCGTCACAGGAACAGCACCATTTACTTATATTTGGAGTAGTGGACAAACAACACAAACAGCAAATGTAACCAATACAATAACAAATATTAATTCGGGTATTTATACTGTTACGGTAATTGACAGCATGGGATGTTCGGCAATAAAACAAATTGAAGTCGAAAATGATAATCCGTTAACCCATACAATATCACCAACTCCCGAACACTGCGGAAAAATTGATGGAACAGCAACAACAAATGTTTTAGGTGGTAACTCTGCTTTGTACACTTATCTCTGGAATAATGGAGAAACAACAAAAACAATAAATAATTTATCGCAGGGAAATTATATTGTAACAGTAAATTACGGAACATGTAAAATAACCGGCACAACAATAATAGGCGAAACATATGGTCCAAATGCTGATTATACATACACACCGGCAATACTTGACTTATTTGAAAACACTACTGCATTGTTTGAAGATTTGTCAACAACCGGCGGACAACCAATCGTAAAATGGCATTGGGATTTTTATGATGATAACTCAACTTCCGACATACAACTTCCTGCTCATACATATAAAAATACGGGTACTTATACAGTTTGCTTAAAAGTTACCGATTCCGAAAATTGCGTTGATTCCATTTGCAAACCAATTATTGTAAAAGATATTTTTACGGTTTACATACCGAATGCATTCAGTCCTAATTCTGATATGCTTAATGAGGGCTTCATTCCACAAGGATACAACATCGACCCTAACGGTTTTCAAATGACAATTTTTGACCGATGGGGCGGAATTATTTATAAAACAACAGACATAAACATCCCGTGGAACGGGCGATACATGAACAATGGCGATGTTGTTCAGATTGGTGTTTATGTTTACAGGGTTATTGTAAAAGAAAAAGAAGGACCGGAACATGAATTAATAGGAAGAGTGAGCGTGGTAAGATAAAATAGTTAGCGGCTTGTATTTTATTGTTTGTGGTTCCGCAACTTCACAACTTAACAAATTGGCGTAAGTTCTGTACTCTATGCTCTCAGTTCTTAATATTTTATATTAAGAATACCTTTAAACAAACTTCTTTTAAACAAAAAAAATATTTAGTTAATTTTATTTAATTTTGCAATTCATACTTAAAAATAATTTTATGCTGAAACAAATTATTTTCATCATTACACTTCTGGTTACAATAGGTGTATTTGCTTATTCTGTTTCGAAGATTATTGCATTGCTCAAGCTCACAAAAAAAGCTTATCCCATAAAAGACATCTGGAAGAGAATAATAATGACAGTGAAAGTTGCTTTTTTTCAGAGTAAAATATTCAGGCGTCCTGTTATAGGTTTCATGCATGCTTTGGTATTCTGGGGATTTCTGGTAATCTGCATTGGGAGTGTTGAAATTGTTTTTGACGGCGTTCTGGGAACAGAAAGAATTTTTGCAAAATCGGGATTGCTGTATGATATTATAACTGCTTCGGGCGATATTTTCGGTTTGCTGGTTTTGATTTCGGTTGTTGTTTTTCTGATTCGCCGTGTTTTTATGCACGTTAAAAGATTTCATGGCATTGAAATGAAAAAGAAATTTCACACTGATGCTAATATATCATTATCAATTATTCTCTTATTGATGATTTCGTTGTTAAGTATGAATTCTTCATATATTGCTTATACTCCATCTTACGATATCACAGGAACATATCCCGTGAGCATATTTATTGCTCCTTATTTTCATAATATGGATTTCAGCGTTATATATACGATTAATCAGATAAGCTGGTGGATGCATATTTTGCTTGTTTTCTTTTTTGCAAATTATCTTCCTTACTCAAAACATTTTCATGTTTTCATGTCGATACCGAATGTTTTTGTGAGCAGGCTTGAATCTTTGGGTAAGTTGCCTATTATGGAAAATGTTACGAAAGAAGTTAAGTTAATGCTTAATCCGCAAACTGCCTATTCTTCACCTGCTGAAACCGATGCGGCACCATCGCGCTTTGGTGTTAAAGATGTTGAAGATGGAACATGGAAGAATTTTGCCGATTCGCTTTCATGCACTCAATGCGGAAGATGTACTTCGGTTTGTCCTGCAAATATTACGGGGAAAAAACTTTCACCCCGAAAAATATTAATTGATTTCAGGGCAAGAATGAAAGAGAAGGGAAAACATTTATTAAAGGATAAAAATTATAATGATAACAAATTTTTGCTCAGGGATTTTATAAGCGAGGAGGAAATATGGGCTTGTACTACTTGCAATGCATGTGCGAAAGAATGCCCGGTAAACATAAATCATCCGACATTGATTGTTGATTTGCGGAGATATCTTGTAATGGAAGAAGCCAAAGCCCCAAGCGGACTAAATGCAATTTTTGCAAATATTGAAAACAACGGAGCGCCATGGCAATTCTCGCCGCAGGACAGGCTGCTGTGGGCAAATGAATTATATATAAAAAATAGTTTAAAGTTTAAGGTTTGAAGTTTAAAGTTATTGGACATTTGTCTTTAGTTAATTATAATTTGTTTTTTTTTAATATTATAAATAAAACCCGTAGGGTTTAAATATTGATAGCCCCGTGCTTTAGCACGGGGTTAAGGAATATCAATAAGTTCAGCGTCGCAAGCAAGAAATATCAAATTGTTCAAATGTATAATGCGACGCAAAGTAAACAGTTTTTAAAAAGATACTAATTAGTGAAAAATAATTCTGTAACTTTAAACTTAAAAAAATATTTTTATAATTACAGATTGGTTTTAAAATAATAATAATTATGAACGCTGAAAAAACGAAAATCGAAATTCCTGTAATGGCTGATTTATCTGCAAAAGGCATTAAACCCGAATATTTATTCTGGGTTGGTTGTGCCGGTGCTTTCGACGACAGGTATAAAAAAGTAGCTAAAGCTTTTGCTAAGATTTTAAGTCATCTTGAAATAAGTTATGCTGTTTTGGGAGTAGAAGAATCATGTACCGGCGATCCTGCGCGCAGAGCAGGAAACGAAATGCTTTTTCAGATGCAGGCACTTTCGAATATTGAGGTATTGAAAAAATATGATGTAAAAAAAATTCTTACGATTTGTCCTCATTGTTATAATATTTTTAAAAATGAATACCCTGATCTTGGCGGTTGTTATGAAGTGATTCATTACACGCAGTTTTTTAATAAATTAATAAATGAAGGAAAGCTGGAAATTAATTCAGATAAATTTAAAGATAAAAAAATCACATTTCACGACCCTTGTTATCTGGGCAGAATGAACAATGAATACAAAGCGCCGCGCAAAGTTCTGAATGAAATTTCATCAAAAAAAGTTGAAATGAAGAGAAATAAAAGTTTTGCTTTATGTTGCGGAGCGGGTGGTGCACAAATGTTTAAGGAAGCTGAAAAAGGGGATAAGGAAATTTTTATCGAACGTATTGAAGAAGCACTCGAAACAAAAGCCGATATAATTGCAACTGCCTGTCCGTTTTGCATGACAATGCTTACCGACGGACTAAAATACAAAAATAAAGAAGAAGAAATCTTTAATTACGATATTATTGAGCTTGTAGCAGAAGCATTGGGATTGTAATTGAAAATCGCCACAGATTCACAGATTTAATTATTTTATCTGTGAATCTGTGGCTTTTTTTGTTTTAAGCAGAAGCTTTCAATTCTTTAACAGCATTTATCAAATCAGGAAGAACTTTCATTACATCGCCTATAATTCCATAATCGGCGGCTTCGAATATCGGAGCATCTTTGTCTTTATTAATTGCAACAATACATTTCGATGAACTTATTCCTGCCAGGTGTTGTATTGCTCCTGAAATTCCGCATGCAATATAAAGATTAGGAGCAATTACTTTTCCGGTTTGTCCTGTATGTTCTTCGTGAGGACGCCATCCTTCATCGGATACGGGACGCGAACATGCTGTTGCTGCACCGAGAAGTGTTGCAAGCTCTTCAATAGTTCCCCAGTTTTCGGGTCCTTTCATTCCTCTTCCGCCCGAAACAACAATTTCAGCATCGGTTAAAAGTAATTTGCCTGCATGCTTGCTTACTTCAACGATTTCGGTTTTCAAATCGGAATCTTTAAGTTCGGGTTTGAAATTTTCAATTGTTGCATTTACCGGCGATTCTATTATGCCGAATGAATTCTGAAATAATGTAATTATTCTTACCGGTGTTTTAATAATTATATTGGCAAAAGCTTTTGCCGAATAAACTTTTTTTGTGATTGTAAAAGGTTCGAGATTTGAAGGCAACGCAATAACCGCAGACACCAAACCTGCCTTGAGTTTTGCAGATAACCTCGGGGCTACAGCTTTTCCGGTTGAATTGTTTGCGAATATTATGAGAGTTGCACTTTCTTTTGCAACTGCCTGGTTTATTATTGATGTGTATGCCTGATTATTCAGTCCTTTCAAACGGTCATCATTGGCGGAAATAATTTTATCTGCGCCGTAATTCCCAAGTTTTTTCAATTCTTCTTCTTCAACTTTACCGATTGATAATGCCGTAACCGAAGTATTGAGCTTTTTTGCAATTTCATTTGCATAGCTGATGAGCTCAAAAGATAATTTTTTGAACTTTCCATCCCAGTTTTCTGTAAATACTAATACTGACATATATTTTTTATTTTAATGTTTTTAAAAAACTATTATAGATACTTACGACTAAAATCTTACGACTTTATTTAAAAATGCTAAATAAGTTTTGCTTCATTATGTAAAAGATTTACCAGTTCTTTCACATTCTCGGGTTCTATTTTTTTACAAGCCGATTTCGGTTGCGGCAGTTCATAATTTACATATTCAACAAGTGCGTCAACCTGAACGGGTTCGAAAACCTGCAATGGTTTTGTTCGCGCACTCATAATTCCTCTCATTGAAGGAATACGTGGTTCTATTGCAATCCCTTTCTGAACAATGCCTACAAATGGAACTGATGTTGAAACACTTTCATTTCCCCCGTCAATTTCCCTCTTGATTTTTACCTGCCCGTTTTCAATATTTAAAAATGAAACAGATGAAACGGAAGGAACATCAAGCAATTCAGAAAGCATTCCGCCTGTGCACGAACTGTTGAAATCACTCGACTCAATTCCGCAAAGAATTATATCAAAGCTTTCTTTTTTCAAGACTTCAGCTAACTGTGCGGCAACAAAGTATGAGTCTTTGGGTTCTGCATTTATTCTTATTCCTTTGTCTGCACCTATAGCCAGCGCTTTTCTGATTGTGGGCTCTGAATCTGCCAATCCTACATTAATTACCGTTACACTTTCAATAGCACCACCCGAAGCATCTTTGATGTCCATGGCTCTCGTGAGTGCAAGTTCATCCCACGGATTGATAATCCATTGAACGTCGGTTTTGTCAAATGACGTGCCGTTGTTCGTGAATTTAATTTTTGTCGTGGTGTCCGGAACATTACTTATACAAACTAATATTTTCATAACATTTGAATTTTACTTATTGGGTTGCAAAAATACAATTTTTATTAGAAATTTTATATTATATGTTGTTCGATGTGATATTTTGATAATTATTCATAAAATAATTTTGCGTCTATCGAAAATATTATTTAATGCATACCAGTATTTTTATTATCGACTGGTTTAATAAAATAATACTGTATAACGCTTGACATACGGCATTTAGAATATTAAATTTGATTAACCTTATATAAGAAAAAATATAAGAGAAAATATAAAAAAAATACCATGAAACAAAAAATTTACTTGACTTTGGCATTGCTATTTGCGTTTGGAACATACCGTTCCAATTCACAATGCTTAATGGTTGAAACTTCGCTAAGCGAAAGGGTTCAGCAATCAACAGCAATATTTGAAGGAAAAGTTATAAGTAATTCTTCTTTTTGGAATGAGGAGCATACAAATATTTTCACTTCAAATTTTATTGAAGTTTACAAGGTTTTTAAAGGTGATATTTCAACAACAGAGGTTGAAATTATTACACCCGGGGGCATTGTCGGTGAAGACATGGAAATTGAAACTCCGAGCCTGGAATTAAATGTAGGAGACGTTGGAGTTTTCCTGGTTCAGCAAAATACTCTTGCAAGCTCACTTTCCGGAATTCCTGAAAATTTAAAATTTGAATCTTCTTATGCCGCATCTCAGGGATTTATTAAATATGACCTTGTTGAAAAAACAGCAAACGATGTTTTTCATACATATATAAATATCGAAATTGAAGTATACAATAATATTATGATGCAAGCTGGTAGGATTTATAAGGAAATTAAAAAATTTAATATAAATGAAACCGGTTACTACAAAAGTGACAAATCAATACTTGCGCCGGCAATAATGAGTTTTACACCAACAACAATCACTGCAGGAACATTATCGGTTCTTACTATCAGCGGTTCGGGTTTTGGTGCGTCTTATACAGGTTCAGCCAAAGTGGAATTTAAAGATGCTGACAATGGCGGTTCGGGCTGGACTGCCAATAATGCCGGAAATATTATTTCATGGTCGGCTACTCAGATTCAGGTACAGGTTCCTAAAAAGGCAGGTACCGGGCAAATTCGTGTTACGGACAATACCGGAGCTGTAGTCACCTCAACTTCAACATTAAATATAGTTTATGCCCAGTTGGTAGCGTTGAGCAGTGGAGTGGAAAACCGCCTGAGATTGGCAAATAAAAATTCGGCCGGCGGATACACATTAACTTATAATTCAACATTCAATTCAAATACTGCCGCAGTTGATGCGTTCGAAAGAGCATTGAGTACTTGGAGATGTACTTCATATTGTAATTATGCTAAAGCCGCTACTACAACAACCGTAAATTGTAATTTAAGCGATGGAATTAATGTTATTACTTTTCCCGGGTCAAGTTGTACACTTTCATCTTCTATCTTGGGTTCAACCACTACTTATTATTCTTCCTGCAGTTCGGGAGGGGGTTCATACTGGACACTCAAGGAAATTGATATGCGTTTGAATTCCACAACAAACTGGAATTATGGTCCCGGTTCAACAACGGGCGGCAAATATGATTTTGAAAGCGTTTGTTTGCACGAACTCGGTCATGCTATGTTGCAGGCACATGTTATAAAAACTGTTGACCTTATGCACTACGCATCTTTTCCAAACAATCAGATCAGAGTTCCCGATGCCGACGCTGTGGCTTGTGAAAATGAAATTGTTTCGAGAAGCATTACAAGCTATCCATGCAGCCCTACTGCAATGACAAAAATTTCTTCCTCCGGTTGCTTGATAGACATAGGAAATCATGAACAACATAACAATATTGTTTCTTTTTATCCTAACCCGTTTGGAAATTCTACCGTTTTGCATACAGGTAATATAGCAGGAAAGCAAATTACACTCGTTTTATTTGATTTGCTTGGCAATAAAGTAAAGCAGGTAGAAATAAATTCGGAAGATTATGTACTGAACCGCGATAATATGATTTCCGGAATGTACTTTTATCAGCTGATGGATAAAGAAAATGTTGTCAGCGCAGGAAAGTTGATTGTTACGGAGTAAATAGTAATTAAAAAAGAGTTTTAAAATTAATCTATTTAATATACTAATTATAAACCAAATTAATTATGAGAAAAAAATCATTTATTTCTTTGACATTATTTGCATTTGTTTATGTGATTAACATCAATGCACAAAACACATATGTCGAAGTAATAAAAAACAACACAAATCAGGAAATTGTACTTGAACAAAACAAGGTTTTAAAATTAAACATGCCATCGGATTTGGCATCGGCAGGCTACGGCTGGTATGTAAAAAGCGCTGATAAAAATATTATTACTCAGTTTGGCGATTGGCAATTTTTTCAATATGATGAAGGAACCACCGATGAAGTCACCGGAGGAGCGGGCTATCAGGTTATTGATTTTGTTGGTGTTTCGAAAGGTACGACAGAACTGGAGTTGCAGTATATGCGTCCATGGGAAGAAAATGTACCGGCGCTTGAAACCTACAAAATTACTGTTGTATGTGAAGGAAATTACACGGGAACCGAAAAACCATATTACATTCCCGATGTAAAGCAAAATGACATAAATTATACACCAAGTAAAGCCTATCCTGCAAGTTTTGATTGGGTTACCCAGGGAATAATGACTCCCGTTAAAGATCAGGGAAATTGCGGCAGTTGCTGGGCGCAGGCTACATGCGGGGTTTTCGAGGCAGTAATAAAAGCAAAAGATGGAACTACAAGAGATATATCTGAGCAATGGTTTGTGAATTGTGATAAACTTGGTGCTATGGGCAGCAACAACAATGGCTGTACATCAGGTTATTTTTCGGGAGATGAATTTGTGAAAGTAGGTTGTGTTTATGAAGCTGATGAACCATATAAAGCAGTTAATGGTACCTGCAAGGCGTCGTATACATATCATGAAAAAGCAGGTAGTTGGAAAAAAACAGCAGGATTGTATGTTCCTGCGGTAGATACGGTGAAGAAATATCTTTATTATTATGGTCCGCTTTTTGTCAGAATGAAATGTGGAGTTAGTAATTTTCAAAGTTATACAGGCGGCATTTATACATATAATAACACAAGTACGGTTGACCATGCAATGGTTCTTACCGGATGGAACGATGCAAATCAATACTGGATTATTAAGAATTCATGGGGAACAGGTTGGGGAGAAAGCGGCTATGTCAGGGTAAAATGGGGTGTAAGTAATGTTTGCTGGGATCCATATTATATTTTTTATAAGAGCACATTTAATCAGACATCCGTAATAAACAATTTAAATTCGCCTGTTACAGTGAGCATATATCCAAATCCTGCTGCAGATGAGATATTTGTTAAAGGTACTATTGCCGGACAATCTGATATTCAATTCCTGATTGCTGATGTTTTGGGAAAAACTGTTTATAGTTCCGAAACAACTTTTGAAAGCGGTAATTTTATGAAGAAAATAAGTTTAGCAAATCTTCCTTCCGGAATTTATTGTATAAGAATTCATACAAATTCGGAATCGCAGGATGTAAAAAGGATATTCATAAAAGAATAATTGGAGTTTAATGCATATCGCATGCTCTATGTTATCAGCATGTTTCTTAATTCAGTTTACTTATAAATAAATTATTAAAAGAAAAAGAGATGATTTTTTATCTCTTTTTTTATGCCAATTAGGATTACGAAGGGTTTCACCGAAAATAAGATTTGTTACATGCTGATATTTTTATTGTTAATTGAATTTTCGTAAAATTGTTAAAGAAATATTTGACTTTTTTTCTTAAAAAAAGTATATTTGACAGAATTTTAAAAATTAGTAAAGAAATTGTATTAATAAATAAACCCAAAAACGAAATCGTATGAGAAAAAAAATCTACTTATTTTTTGCATTGCTTTTATTAGGAGGAATGTTCCGTTCATACTCGCAATGCTTAATGCTTGAAACGTCATTAAATGACAGAGTTCAGGTTTCACCTGCAATATTTGAAGGAAAGGTGATAAACAGTTCTTCATTCTGGAATGAACAGCACACAAGCATTTTTACTTCCAACATTATTGAGGTTTACAAAGTATTCAAAGGTGGTTTCACTGCTTCACAGGTTGAAGTTATTACACCGGGTGGCATTGTCGGAACAAGCATGGAAATTGAAACTCCGAGTTTGGAATTGGTAGTCGGAGAAACAGGTATTTTCCTCGTTCAGAAAAGTAAAGTTGCAAATTCACCTTCATTAATACCCGATAATCTGAGATTCCAATCTTTCTATGCTGCAAGCCAGGATTTCATCAAATATGATTTGGTTGAAAAAACTGCAAACGATGTATTTCATAATTATAAAAACATAGAAAATGAAGTTTATGCTTTTATTGTTAATCAAACAGGGCTGAATTATAAAGTGATAAAATCTTTTGATATAAACACTACTGAATATCACAAAGCAGATAAATCGGCATTAGCACCGGCTATTACAAGTTTTTCACCAAATCCGATTACTGCAGGAACATTTTCGGTTCTTACAATTAATGGTTCTGGTTTTGGCGCTTCCTACACTGGTTCCGCCAAGGTTGAATTTAAAAATGCTGATGACGGAGGTGCTACATATACACCTAATATTGCTTCAAATATAATATCATGGTCAGCCACACAAATACAAGTGCAGGTTCCAAAAAAAGCGGGAACAGGAACTATCCGGGTTACAGATAATGCAGGGTCCGTTTCTCCTGCTTCTTCTTCCAGTCTTACCGTTACTTATGCAGAGTTGACTGCCCTGAGTGGTTCAGTGGAAACCCAGATAAAACAAGCTAATCAAAATTCTGCAGGCGGATATACATTAGTATATAACACTGGCTTCAAATCCAATGCTCCTGCAACTGCTGCATTTGAAAGAGCTCTGAACACATGGAGGTGCGGCATTTATGTTAATTTTTCCGCATCGCCAACTACAACAGGCATTGCAGCTCACGGACAAGATGGCACAAGTCTTGTTACTTTTGACGGTTCCGACCCTATTGCTTCTCCTTTTCTTGGTATGACCAATAGCTATTGGAATGCTTGCTGTCCGAGCAGTACATGTTACTGGACACTTACAGAATATGATATAAGGTTTTCTGCAAATGCTACAGGTAACACATGGAATTTTGGTCCCGCAGCAACTTCAGGTAATAAAATCGATTTTGAATCTGTCTGTCTTCATGAATTAGGGCATGGCGTTCAAATCGGACATCTTATTGATGTTGACAAACTCATGCATTGGCAAATTTCGTCAAATAAAGACAATCGTACATTAACATCAGCTACCGATATAGCAGCTGGTAATGATATCCTTACAAGGAGCCTTATAAGCCATCCATGCGGACCTACTGCAATTACTAAACTTACTTCAGGAAATTGTTCACTGGGAATAGAGAGCAATGAACAGTATAACAATAACATTTCTTTCTATCCTAATCCGTTTGAAAATTCTACGGTTTTGCACACAACTAATATGGTGGGAAAACAAATTACACTTGTAATATTTGATTTACTTGGCAATAAAATCAAACAGATTCAAATAAATTCTGAAGATTATACATTAACCCGCGATAATATGATTTCCGGAATGTACTTTTATCAGATTAAAGATAATGAAAATGTTCTTGGCTCAGGAAAGTTGATTATTACGGATTAAGAAGAATTATAATAAACAAAAAGAGATGAAGATTTTTTCATCTCTTTTTTTATTTTCTTTGGTAAATATTAAATATTGGATTACATTTGTGCTCTTAAAATAACGGTTCGGTAGTTCAGCTGGTTAGAATACGTGCCTGTCACGCACGGGGTCGCGGGTTCGAGTCCCGTCCGGACCGCAACATAAACGATAAACCTCTGCAAAAAAATTAATTGCAGGGGTTTCTTTTTTTATTGGGTAAAGCCGGAGCTCAATTAAACCTCAGAACTTTTATCGGGGAAATATATTTTACAACGTAAGTCGGCAGTATTAATGCTATCATACAAACTATGATGGTTCCCATGTTTAAAAGTAATATCGGAAGAAAATTAAGAGATATAGGAACCGATGAAATATAATATGTTTCCTGTGGGAGGGTTATTATTGCAAATTTTTGTTGAATAAGACAAATCACTATTCCAAGGATGTTGCCAAACACCAATCCTTTAAGAATAATATAAAAAGCATTATACAAAAATATATTCCGCAAACTCCGGTTCTTCAAACCAAGCGACTTGAGAACACCAATCATGTTGTTTCTTTCCATAATGAGAATGAGCAATGCCGAAATCATATTTATAACTGCAACCAAAATCATGAGAATAATGATTATATTGACATTGACGTTCTGTAATTCAAGCCAGTCAAATATTTGCGGATAGAGTTCCCTGATGTTTTTCACCGAAAGGTTATAGCTGGTGCTGTAATAAATTTCATCACTTATTCTATCAATATCTTTAAAGTCATCTGCAAGAACTTCGATGCCTCCGACCTGATTTTTATTCCAGTTATTTAATTTCTGAATGTATGCAATATCGGCAAATACATAGTCCTTATCAAATTCTTCAAGACCGGTTTCATATATTCCGCTGATAGTAAAAGGATACACCCTAAGCTGGTCCTGAATGAAATAAATTTTAATTTTCTGATTTACTTTTAATTTTAATTTCGATGCTATATATCTTGAAACAATTATTTTATCTGTTTTGCAGTTGTCATTTACGGTAAATACGGAACCTTCGGAAATTTTATCTTTAAAAAAACTCAGATCATAATTGCTGTCAATACCCTTAACAATTACTCCATGAATGTCATCGGCTTTTATCAATCCGCCTTTAACAGCAAATGACTGGATGTGTTTTACTCCTTTTATTTTTTTTATCGTTGAATATAAAGCAGGGGATTTGTCAATTGGCTTGGATTCCAGCGATTCGTTCGAATCAAAATTGCTGATTTGAATACGAGAACTGAAACCCGTAACTTTTTCGCGTATTGCTTTTTTGAATCCGTCAATTATAGCTACAGATACTATCATTATTGCCAATCCCAAAACAATGCTTGCAATTGCAATTTTTACAATTGACGCTGATATGCTTTTCGATTTCTTTGCTGAAATTATTCTTTTGGCAATAAAAAACTCGAAGTTCATTGCATAAATATTTATTTTTTCAAAACTATTAAAATTAAATGTAAAAACTTCATAAAAAAAATTATTTTTTTCATACGTTTGCAAAATCAATTAAGACAAGTTGATTCTAAATAAAATAAAATAAAATGAAATGTATTGGCATCAGAAATGAAGATAAATATGCGGCAGAAACACGTTCGCCCCTGACACCCGCATCTGTGAAGAAGTTAATTAATGAATCGGGTTTGAAATTTATCGTTCAGTCTTCTGAAAAAAGAATTTTTAGTGATAAGGAATATATTGATGCAGGAGCCGATGTTAAGTCTGACCTGAAAGAATGTGATGTTGTTATGGGAATTAAGGAAGTTCCGATTGATTCGTTATATAAAGACAAAACATATATGTTTTTTTCGCACGTAATAAAAGGACAGTCTTATAATATGCCGATGCTTAAAAAGATGATGGAACTGAAATGCAATCTTATAGATTACGAAAAAGTAACAGATGAACAGGGGAGGCGTTTGATATTTTTTGGCAAATATGCGGGGCTTGCCGGAATGATAAATTCATTGTGGGCATTGGGATTGCGGCTTGAACATCTGGGTTATAAAACACCTTTTCTGAAAATAAAACAGGCACATAAATACTATTCACTAGAAGAGGCAAAAAAAGAAATATCACGTGTTGGGCATGAAATTTTAAAAGATGGAATTCCATGTGAATTAAAACCTTTTATTATAGGTATAACAGGTTACGGAAATGTTTCAAATGGTGCAAAAGAAATTTGCGACTTGCTGCCGGTTAAGGAAATTCTGCCCGAAGAAATTGAAAATCTTAAAACGAAATGCAGCGGCGAAAATATTATTTATAAAACAACTTTTAAGGAAGAACATATTTCGCGGCATAAAGAAGATTGCGCCAATTTCGATTTGTCAGATTATTACAAAAATCCACATGATTACCACAACAAGTTTGAAAAATATTTACCTCATATTTCGGTATTGATAAATGGAATGTATTGGGATCCTCGATTTCCACGCATCATTACAAAAAATATTGCAGAAAAATATTTTAATGAAGGAAATTCGAAGTTACTCGTAATCGGCGATATTACCTGCGATATTGAAGGTTCTGTGGAATTCACAGTAAAGGCAACATCTATTGATGACCCCATATTCGTATATAATCCTAAAACAAATGAAATTGAAATGGGGCATAAAGGAACAGGTATATTAGTTATGGCTGTTGACATATTGCCAAGTGAACTACCCCGCGATTCTTCAATCTGGTTCAGCGATATTTTGTGTGGTTATATAAAACCTCTTGCCGAAGCGGACTTTAGCAAAACATTTGGCAAAATAGATTTACCTTCTTCCATAAAAAAAGCGTTAATACTTCATAAAGGAAAGTTAACACACGATTATAAATATCTTGAAGAATATATTAAGTAATAGAAATTATTTTAACAATGGTTTTTAATCAAAATATATTATACTATAAATGGCTAAATTGTTAAATTGTTGAATTGTTATTTTTATTTTAACATATGTTGCCTATAGTTTAAGTATAACAATTTAACAATAAAACAATTTAACAATTTTATTTCAGCAAAAGTTAAATTTTTAACTGTTTGTAAATTAAAATTTAATATATATACACTAACAAATCTAAATTTTTAAACCATGAGCGAAAGAAAAGTTTTAATACTCGGTGCCGGAATGGTTGTAAAACCAATAGTTACGTATCTTCTTAACAATAAATTTAAAGTTACGGTTGCTACACGCACAAAATCAAAAGCCGATGAAATTATTGCGGGTCATAAAAACGGAACTGCAATAGAATGGACGGTTGACGATATTGATACTCTTGATAAATTAATTGCAGAACACGATTTAACAGTTAGTCTTTTGCCATATGCATATCATGTGATGGTTGCTAAAATATGCATTACTCACAAAAAAAATATGGTGACAACGTCATATGTAAAGCCCGAAATGAATGCACTTGACAGCGATGCAAAAAAGGCAAATGTTTTAATTCTTAACGAAATTGGCTTGGACCCTGGCATTGACCATATGTCGGCAATGAAAATTATTGACCATGTTCATTCAAAAGGAGGAAAAATAGAAGAATTTTATTCTTTCTGCGGAGCACTTCCTGCTCCTGAAGCGGTAAATAATCCGTTCAAATATAAATTTTCATGGAGTCCCAAAGGTGTGGTAATGGCGGGAAATAATGACGGGAAATATTTAAAAAATGAAAAAGTAATTCAAGTTGATACAAAAAACCTCTTTAAAAATCCTTTAAATGTTAACTTTAAAAATGTTGGCGAATTGCAGGTATATCCCAACAGAGATTCTTTGCCTTATGTTGATTTGTACGGAGTAAGGGAAACAAAAACTATGATGCGAGGAACATTCAGGTATACCGGATGGTGCGAAATTATTGACAAAATGAAGCAATTAAACCTTATTTCATATGATGAAAAAGATTTTACCGGTAAAACTTATTCCGGTTTCGTTGCTATGATGCTCGGGAAAACATCGTCGGATAATATAAAAGGAGATGTTGCAGGTTATTTAAATGTTGATGTAAATTCACTTCCAATAAAAGCGCTTGAGTGGCTCGGTTTGTTTGAAAACAATGAAATGCCATACACAAAAACATCGCCTTTTGAAATAACTTCCGATTTGATGATAGCAAAAATGGCTCTTGGCAGGGAAGAAAGGGATATGGTTGTTATGCAGCATACATTCACGGCATCTTATCCGGATGGTAAAAAAGAAGTTATAAAATCGTCAATGCTTGATTTTGGAACTCTGGCAACCGACACTGCCATTGCACGCACAGTGGCTCTTCCTGCCGCTATTGCCGTTAGAATGATTCTGGAAAATAAAATAAATGTTAAAGGTGTTCATATTCCAATAATTCCTGATATATACAATCCTGTTTTGCAGAACCTTGAAGAAATGAATATTAAAATGACTGAAGAATACGGATTGCCTTTATCAGACAGGATAGATTAACTTTTGCTCTTAAGTATATTAAGATATTTCTCTTCTTTCTTCAGGTTGTGCTCATATTTGTTGATTTTGTCCTCAAGAAGTTTTATCATTTTATCCTTCATTTCGTTTTCT